>CAYVPT010000418.1:0-2259 GCA_964453865.1 uncultured Dehalococcoidaceae bacterium | reverse complement strand
TTGTTTACAGATTAATACAGGTCAGGATGGCAGTGTCAGGATTCGCTCTGGGCTCTCCTCAGAAGTGAGAATCCGCCCAGTACCAGGCCCAATCCAAGGAGAATATCGATGATTCCGCTGGTCATGACCATATTGGCTGTACCGACGTTGGATCTAGCCAGCCCCAGTGACGTCCGTTGGCCGAGGATCATGACATACTGCGGGTCACTGGATGGCATTCCGCTTGCCTTTAACTGATCGTAGGCCCCGCTGATTTGGTCGTAAGTGGCGTCTAGAGTGTCGAGCGTGATGGGCGCCGTTAACGAGTCGGCTACCTTTTGTTTCGCCGAATTTGCCTGCGGTATAAACAATATGCCGAATACGATAGCGGCGATTCCCAGGATGACCACAATGATGGCGATTGCGCGCATGTTTTTGTACCTCCTTTATCAGTACACCTAGATTTTCTAGGCATAATATACTAAATCACCTACTATGTCAAGTATCCTGTACTTTTTTAACGTTTCCCACAATTACCACGCCTTTTCATTTACAGTCTGGATTAAGAACTTACCCACGTATGAAATCTATTCCCACCCAGACCACCCAGTCTCATCCATTACTTATCCCGTAAATTCCCTCGTCCCCGCCCAATCTCTCCCCCTTTGAAAAAGGGGGACCGAGGGGGATTTTATGTTACAGCCCTCGCATCATGCACCGCTTTACCCGCAGTCTTCCCCTCTATCCCATAAAAAGGGAGTACGCAGTGAGAGGGGGCAGCGCCCCCTCTCAAACTCATTCACCCTCTCCGACCCTACAAATTTACAGTCTCTACGATGAATCAGGTCGGAGAGGGGGTCAGGGGGTGAGGTTGAGATGAAGAATTAACCAAATCCGGTTTGACATGACAGCCGCAGATAGATACACTTTAGGTGGTATCAATTCCCACCCCAATTACCGAGCAATATTCAAGGAGCTTTTATGAATCAGAATATACCGGAAAACACCCCGTTTAAGAAAGAGGATTTCCACCATGTCGGCATTATCGTCAAGGACATGGACAAGACCATCGAGCACCTGGAGGCAATCGGCATCGGCCCGTTCGGGATGATGGGTGACCAGAAATGGGTGGATGTTCCCTTTAAAGGCGAGTTCCGCGGTAAACCTGCCGAATGGAAAGTGAAAATCAGTAATACTAAAGTAGGCGACACCGAGATTGAACTGCTGCAGCCTTCCGGCGGGGAGTCCGTATTACAGGAATTCCTGGACGAGAAGGGTGAAGGTGTCCACCACATCGCCTACCTCGTGGATGACGTTGCCGGAGAAGTCGCCAAGCTGGAAAAGCAGGGGCTTACGCGCCTTACCAGCGCCAATCTGGATGCCCGCGGCTTTGCCTACTTCGAAACTGTCGAGGGCGGCATCGTTATCGAAATCAGGTTCCGGTAAATTTAGACCATATTCTTAAAGGAGCTATACAAAAGATGAAAGCAGCTGTTATGAGAGGCATCGGCAATATTGCCATGGAGGACTACCCCGACCCTGAAATGGGACCTGGCGATATAAAGGTCAAGATAGCCTACTGCGGTCTCTGCGGCACCGATCCCGAGAACCTGGAAGGCCGGTTCGGGCTGATACCACCGGAGGCATACAAAGAACCCCGTGTCCTCGGCCACGAAGCATCCGGCACTATAGTCGAGGCGGGGGAAAATATCAAAGATTATAAAGTCGGGCAGCGGGTGGCCATGAACTTCCGCAGCTCCTGTGGCGCCTGCTATTACTGCCGCAACAAGATGGAGCACTTCTGCCGCCGCGGCGTCCATGCCTCCGGTTCATTCGCGGAGTTCGCCGTCTATCCGGAAAGCGCCGTCTTTGCCCTGCCGGATGACATCAGTTTTGATATCGGTTCTCTCCTGGAGCCGGTATCCGTCGCCGTTCACGCCATCGACCGCTGTAACATTCACACCGGCGGTAGTATCGCCATCTGCGGTGGGGGACCCATCGGACTGCTCTGCTTGCAGGTAGCCTTAAAAGCCGGAGCGTCGCGGGCACTTGTCTCTGAGCCGATTGCCGAGAAGCGGGCGTTGGCCCTGAAGCTCGGGGCGGATGTAGCCGTTGACCCCTTTAAAGAAGACCTGATAGAAGCCGGTAAAAAGTTGACCGACGGCAGGGGTTTCGATACTGTTATCGATGCCAGCGGAAACATCGCCGCTGCCAAACAGGCTATCGACCTGGCGGATAACGGCGCCACAATTCTCTGGGCGGCTGTCTACGACAAGGACG
>CAYVPT010000417.1:0-2288 GCA_964453865.1 uncultured Dehalococcoidaceae bacterium | reverse complement strand
AATCAAAAAAAAAATCAAACAACATAACATAAATATGCGGTAAACGCTTACCGCATTCCGTTATATTAGGGAAGTTATATGAAACAGGTATATGTAAACGAACAGGTATGCATCGGCTGCCACCTCTGCGAGGTCTATTGCCGGCTTAAGCATTCCCGCTCCGGGGACCTGGTTAAAGCCTATAAAAAGGAGAGTCCGCGGCCGCTGCCCAGGCTCCGCGTTGATGAAAGCGGCATCGTATCCCTTTCGGTACGCTGCCAGCACTGCGCCGATGCTCCGTGCATCCGCGCCTGTCTTACCGGCGCGCTATCCCGTGATATTTCAACCTCACTGGTGAACGTCGACGAAGAGCGATGCATCGGCTGCGGTACCTGCGCCCTGGTATGCCCGCTGGGCGTACCGAAACTCGATACCGCCCGGAAGAAGATGGTCAAGTGCGACCTCTGCCAGGACGAGGAAATACCGGTATGCGTGGTGAATTGCCCCAACGAAGCCCTGTACTACGCGGAAGTGCCGGATGAGACCCTTCAACCTGCCGGACAGACCCAGTAGCCGGATTGGTATTTCCCTCTTTATCCAATTATGAAAGAGCTATGATGATGAAAACAACAGATTATCTGATTATCGGAAACTCGGTCGGCGGCATCGGCGCCGCCGAGGCTATCCGCGAACTTGATACGTCCGGGACGGTCACTATTATCTCGGATGAGCCCTACCCGGTCTATTCTCGACCGCTTATTTCCGAATATCTCGCTAATCCCTGCCCTATTGAGAAGATGCTGTACCGAAAGCCCGATTTCTACGAGAAAAACGGTATCCGGACCCTCCTCGGAGTGAAAGCTGAGCAGGTTAACCCAGACGCCCGTACCGTAAAACTTGATGACGGGTCGACACTGGCCTGGCGGAAGCTCCTGCTGGCTACCGGCGGAACACCGATACTACCGGAACTCGAAGGGTCACAGCTCAAGGGAGTCTTTACCTTTAACCGACTCGATGATGCCAAAGCCATCGACGAATTCCTGAACCGGCACCGACGCAAGGTGAAAGCCGTCGTCATCGGCGGCGGTTTAATCGGTACCAGCGTTACCGAAGCCCTGACACGGCGTGGGGTAGACGTGGTTATCATCGAGATGAAAGACCGGGTCCTTAACACCATCCTCGATGAAGAGGCATCGGCCATGGAAGCGACAGCCCTGGAACAGGCGGGTATTACCATCATTACCGGACACACGGTAAACAGCATTAACAGTCATCTGCCGGGCGAGGTCAGCAGAGTCACCCTCGATGACGAACGCGTTATCCATTGCGAGATGGTCGTTATCGCCATCGGGGTAAGGCCGCGCCTGGAACTGGCTGCGGCAAGCGGCATTAAAACCAACCGCGGCATCATCGTCGACCGGCATATGATGACATCCGCATCCGATATTTACGCCTGCGGTGATGTCTCCGAAGCCTTCGACTTCGTCCTCGATGAAAGTCGGCTGACGCCTATCTGGCCCAATGCCTACGAAGGAGGCAGGGTCGCCGGTTTGAACATGGCGGGAAAACCGACCGAGTACGAGGGTGGCACGGCGATGAACGCCATGAAATACTTCGGGGTGAATATGGTCTCGGCGGGTCTGGCAACACCGCTCGATGACAGCTACGAGACCCTGAGCCGCCGCAACAACGGCAATTACCGAAAGGTAATTATTAAAAATGATAAACTGGCGGGACTGATTTTCGCCGGCGATATCGAGAAATCGGGCATCGTTTATAACCTGATGAAGGACAGAACGGACATCAGCGGCTTTAAGCAAGCCCTTGTCGCCGATGATTTCGGCCTGGCTTCCCTGCCGGAATCTATCTGGAAGGAACGCCTGGCCCAACCGGATACGGCTGCGGTCACGCTGATAACCCCCGCCGCGCCGCCGGAAGAAGCCCTCATCGGAGACTAGTATAACCTCCCGAAAGGAAAGACCATGAAAAACCTCATACAACTGAACAACACCCATAGTGACGACAAGGTAATCGACGCCTGCTCCATCTTCGGAGCCATGGACACGTCAGGAAACAGGTTTTCCGGCGAAGGCGTCATTAAAGCTATAGCTAATATGCACGACCGCGGCAACGGACTGGGCGGGGGCTTTGCGGTCTACGGCCTCTACCCGGAGCACGCTGAACTCTACGCTTTCCATATAATGTACCTTGACATCAAAGACAAGCAGGAGACGGAGCTGTACCTGCACCGGTATTTCACCGTCGTCCGCGAGGAGGAAATACCCGCCCGCCCAACCGCCGCGATTAAG
>CAYVPT010000416.1:0-2298 GCA_964453865.1 uncultured Dehalococcoidaceae bacterium | reverse complement strand
CACCAGGTGCAAAAGAAAGAATAGGGTATTTAAAAACGTATCTTTGACCGTCAAATACCATGTTACCCCAGGCCGGAGTGGGTGGGGTCACCCCTATGCCCAGAAAGCTCAACGCAGCCTCGGCTAAAATGGCCCCTCCGAGATTCAGAGTAATAAGCACCAGAAGAGGTGGAAGGCAATTGGGCACGATGTGTTTTATCATTATTCTTAAGTCTTTACTCCCGATGGCGTGCGACATCAAGATGTAATCCGCCTGCTTGACGGAAAGAACTTGGCCACGCATCAGGCGGCAATAGCTGGGCGTAAGGGCGATTCCCATGGCTATCATGACGTTTTTCAGGCCGCCGCCAAGCGCTGCCGCGAAAACTAAGGCCAGGATAATCGGCGGGATCATCATCAACCCATCGATTATCCTCATTAATATCGCATCAAGCCATTTGCCGAAGTATCCTGCAAGCAAGCCTAAATTTACACCGACTACCGTAGCCACGCCGACAGAGACAAAACCAACCATCAGTGATATTCGCGTGCCGAAAATCAAACGGCTGAGAGTATCCCGCCCCAGGTTATCAGTCCCCAACCAATGCGTGGTGGAGGGTTGCTGCAAATTTTCTTTTAAACTTGGCTGATTCGGATCGTACGGGGATATTAAAGGTGCAAAAATCGCGGCGAACACCAGCAGCAAAATGACTATAAATCCAAAGATGACCACCGGCCGACCGAAGAAGACCCTGCGAAAACGCTGAAACTCGCTGACATGTGGCATGGATACACTAAAATCGGTCTCATTTGACACAGAACTAATAACATTCCTTCTGGTTTTCATGATGCCGCCTATTTATAAACTCTGGGATCAAGCCACCCGTAGGATAGATCGACCAGGAGGTTTGCTAATGACACAATAATACCGATAACAAGCACGCCCGCCTGGACAATCGGAAAATCCTTATTAATAGCTGCTGTTACCAGTAAACGACCCATTCCCGGAATATTAAATACGGTTTCAACTAGTACTGAACCACCCACAAGATGCGGCAGTGCCAGACCCAAAAGCGTAACCACCGGAAACAGAGCATTTTTAAGTGCGTGCCGCATGATCGTGGTCCGTTCCAATAGTCCCTTGGAGCGGGCTGTCCTGACGTAGTCCTGCTGGATAACCTCCAGCATGCTGGAACGAGTCTGTCGCGTCATCATGGCGACACTTGTAACCGAGAGACATAATACCGGCATGATTACCTGCTGGATATTTAATTTGAGATTCTCCATCGGGCTGGTGAAACCCTGAATTGGCAACCAGCCAAGCTTGAGGCCGAACAGGTAGATACCCAGTATACCCAGCCAGAAAATAGGGACTGCCATGCCGAGGTTAGCCAGGATAGTGATAACTTGATCCAGAAATGAGCCCCGTTTGATAGCACAATAAATACCGGCCAAAATACCAACCACGGTCGCTAAAACAAACGCCAGTAAAGATAAGTATAGCGTTATAGGCAAGCGCTTGGCGACAAGTCCTGAAACATTTTCCCGGTACATTGTCACTGATTTACCAAAATCCCCATGCAGTACGCCATTAATCCAATGACTGTATTGAACCAGTATTGGTTTATCAAGCCATAACTCACGCGTTAAAGATTCTATTTGCGAGGGGGTAGCATCAAGTCCAAGCATGTTTAAAACCGGATTACCAGGCACCAGCTGCATCAACATAAACGAAATAAAAGAGACAATAACGAGAACAATGATGGCTAATAATAATCTGCGGATAATATAAGTAACCAAAATTATCTTTCTTTATGTATGATTATTGTATAATATGCGATATAAATATATGATTATTTACGATGATTATATCTGATATTTATATAAATTGAAAATCGTCAGCATATTTGAGATAATTTCATTCAATTAATAAGGTAAAAATAGGCCATTTAGAATAAAGGAGGCTCGAACTATGATGGACATCGTAAAGACAGAAGCCGGGTATGTTTCCGGGACAGTAGTAGGTGATGTCGGCAAAGAAGTATATATCTACCGGGGCATACCTTACGCTGCTCCGCCCGTTGGAAACCTGCGATGGAAACCGCCGCAACCGGTGGTTCCCTGGTCGGGAATCCGCGAATGTACCGCCTTTAGTAATCAGGCCCCGCAGTACTTGGGTCCAACAACACCACAGGCACATCATCCCTTAAAATCGGATGAAGATTGTCTTTATCTGAACGTCCTGACGCCAGCTAAAAAAGCCAGCGATAGGCTGCCGGTAATGGTCTGGCTGCATGGCGGCGGTTTTACCATCGGGCA
>CAYVPT010000415.1:0-2308 GCA_964453865.1 uncultured Dehalococcoidaceae bacterium | reverse complement strand
GCACCATCTTCTGCTTAGCCTGTAGTACGTTCCCTCATCCCCTCCGCTCATTCTGAGCCTGTCGAAGAATTCCCACCCAGCCATTTGCTTACGGTAGAATTTCCCCTTGACGTTATGTAATTCCAGGGTTATAATACACGGTACTATGATGGAGAAACGATTCAGAAGTCCTTGCGCACGGATATTTGCTCTAGTTTGCATAATGGCTACGGCTCTTATTCTGGTATTTCTCACTTCTGGAGGCTGTTCTAAAACAGTAGAGCCCCCAAATACTTTTACCGAACTCCTTAATTTAGTACCGGCGGATACAGCCAGCTGGGAGCCGCCGGTTTATTTCACCCTCATTGATTTCGCTTCTTTTTATAAAGATAACGACATCACTTTTACAAACTTTGAAGAACTTACTGAAGAAATCAAGACTAAACCTCGTGAAATTCTGATGAATATGCCCGGCCCGGGTTCTTTTATAACCGGCTATAGCAGTTATGCTCAACATTCAACAATTAGAGAGAAATACGTTGGTTATGACATTGGCGACGTAGATGCTGAAATTCAGTTCGGGACGCCGCCGGTTAATGGCGTAGCGGCCATCGGCAGGTTCGAACCGCCGGCCACCCGGGATGCCCTGAGTCATCAGGATGAATGGCCGGCCTGGGCGAAAGACGCCTATGTAACCGAAAATTACCGCGGTATCACCATACACAGCTGGGGCGATGGTTTTAAGACTAATCTTAAGGCCAGATTAACGCCTCCTCACGTGGATATGTTAGGCCGCGCCAGACCGCTGGCCGTCACCGAGAAATACCTTTTCTATGGCCCCAGCGTACCTGTTATTCAATCGATGATTGATTCCAGCCAGGATAGAGCGGATAGCCTGGCCGATGTGCCGAAGTTCGCCTCCGTAGCCAACGGCCTATCCGACCTTAATGCCTATACGGCGATTATCGGGGACGAATCTCTGGCGAACGGCGACACGGAATATGTGGACTATTATCCGGGTGTTCTCTTGAAGAAATTCGCCATTTTCGGGTTGGGGCTGGGTAGAGATGGAAAAGGCACCTATCTGGCGCTGGTTATCGTCCACGAAAGCCCGGACGACGCCGAGGCGAATATGCCGCTCCTGGAGCAACATATTGAAAACGATAATTCAATATCTTCGGATATGCCCTGGAGCGATATGATAAACGATATCGAGATTAATGTTGAAGGGAACGTACTGCTGGCGAAGCTGTACACCGATAATACTCATCTCTGGTTATACGTGATATATTCTCAAGATACGCTGCTGATTCATGAACTGGAATAATATAACTCCCACCCCCCTCGCTGTTATCTATTCCCACCTTTACCCTGAGCCCGTCGAAGGGCCGCCCTCGTACCATCTTCCGCTTAGCCCGCGATACCCCCCTTTGACACTCCACTAATCCGATGTTATCATTATTCCTGTAGAAACGCTAAAATAAGCGTTACAGCAAATGCCCAATATAGAACTATATATTTTCCTTTTAATCATCTGTCTGCTGTTCTCCGCCTTCTTCTCCGGCTCGGAAACGGCCTTCATCTCCCTGCAGCGTGTACGACTCGAATACCTCGTCAGCACCAACGTCAAGGGGGCTAAAAAAGTCGCCAGGCTGATTGAGCGCCCGGAGCGTTTCCTCTCCGTCGTCCTGTTCGGCAATACCCTAGTCAATGCCGCCGCCGCCGCCCTGGCAACCTCTCTGGCCGTATACTGGTGGGGAGAACGTTGGGGTATCATTATCGCCACTGTCGTGCTGACAGTCCTTCTCCTGATATTCTGCGAGGTAACCCCCAAGACGATTGCCGCCCAGCATTCGGAAAGGCTTTCGCTGCTGCTTCACCGTCCGCTGCAGTTTATTTCCTGGCTGTTCACCCCGTTCGTTATCGCCCTTAGCTGGATAAGCGCCGGATTCACCACATTTGTCGGCGGCACGCCGGTAGCCAGGTCCATCATCAGCGACGAGGAAATACGCACCATGATTACGGTCGGTCGCCAGGAAGGCACCATGGAAGAAGACGAAGCCGAGATGCTGCACAAGGTCTTCGAATTCGGCGACCGTCCCGTATATGAGGTTATGGTGCCCCGCCTGGAAGTGACCGCCATCCCCCAGGGCTCTACCATCGCCGATTTTCTCAGGCTTTATACCGAAAGTCCCCTCTCCCGCTTCCCGGTGTACAAAGACAACCTGGATAATATCGTCGGGATTCTCTCCATAAAAGACGTCCTGATGGCACGCGCCAGAGGCAGCATCAGCAACGACAGCACCATCGACGACCTGGTGCGTCCGGC
>CAYVPT010000414.1:0-2315 GCA_964453865.1 uncultured Dehalococcoidaceae bacterium | reverse complement strand
TGCAGGCGACTTCGTGACCGTCACCCACATCAACCAGAGGTGGAATAGTCTCGCCGCATTCAGATACGGCAATAGGACAGCGAGGATGGAAATGGCAGCCGCGGGGTGGATTAAGCGGACTGGGCACCTCTCCCTTTAAGACAATCTGCTCCCGCTGCTTCTCGACGGCGCGGTCAGGTATAGGTACGGCCGATATTAAAGCCTGCGTATAGGGGTGCAGCGGATTACGATAGAGTTTCTTGGAATCCGTTAGTTCAACAATACGGCCGAGATACATTACGGCAACGCGGTCGCTGATGTGTCTCACCACCGAGAGGTCATGGGCAATGAAGATATAACTCAGCCCCTCGAACTCTTTCTGTAATTCCTCCAGCAGGTTAATTATTTGTGATTGAATAGAAACGTCCAGGGCTGAAATCGGTTCGTCGCAGACTATCATCGAGGGTTCACAGGCCAGCGCACGGGCTATCCCGATACGCTGTCTCTGGCCGCCGCTGAATTCATGGGGAACCCGGTTTATCATACCGGGGTCAAGTCCGACCATACTGAAAAGCTGGGCTACTCTCTCCTTTAATTCTTTATTATTCGCGACTAATCCATGAAATTTTATCGGTTCGCCGACGATATTTCCGGCGCTCTGACGGGGGTCGAGAGAACCGTAGGGATCCTGGAAGATAAGCGGCATCTGGCGGCGTATCGAACGTATCTTACTCTCTTTTACTGTAGAAATATCATGCCCTTTAAAAATAATCTGCCCGGCGGTGGGGTGGTACAGCCGTAAGATACAGCGTCCGGTGGTGGTTTTACCGCAACCGGTCTCTCCGACAAGCCCCAGAGTCTCGCCGGTTTTTACATGGAAACTGATACCGTCAACGGCTTTGACTTCGGCAACCTTACGCCGTAATAGTCCTCTGGTTACGGGGAAATACATTTTAAGGTCCTTGACACTTAGAAGCGTATCATCCATCAATTAGTCCAGCCTTATTATCTTTGGTATCACAGTTGAGTATCAACGTAACACGAAATATACTGTCCGTTTACGGGCCGGAGTGGCGGCCACGGTTCCTCCCGGCACTTATTAATACTATAAGGACAGCGTGGTAAAAAAGCACAGGTGGCGGGCATATCAATTAAATTAGGAGGCAGTCCCTCTATCGGTACGAGTTTTCTATCTTCTTCCTCATCCAATCTTGGTACGCACTTTAGCAGGCCGATGGTATAAGGATGTTTGGGGTGGTCGAATATATCATCGCAGGTACCCGATTCTACAATACGCCCGGCATACATGACGTATATCCTTTCGGCATAGCGGGCCACAACTCCGAGATTATGTGTCACAATAATTAGCGCCGTGTTGTATTGCTTGACCATATTTTGCATAAGCAGCAGCAGCTGCGCCTGCGTGGTAACATCCACGGCCGTGGTCGGCTCGTCGGCAATAAGTATTCTGGGATTACAGGAGAGCGCCATGGCTATCATTACCCTCTGACGCATGCCACCGCTGAACTGATGAGGATAGTCGTCGATACGGCGTTCCGCGTCCGGGATGCCCACCTGATGTAATAGTTCGATGGCGCGTTTTCTCTGTGATTCCTTATTCATTTTCAGGTGAAGCTCCAGCATCTCACCGAGTTGTTGAAAGACACTCAGTGTCGGATTAAGAGAGGTCATCGGCTCCTGAAATACCATGGCTATTTTACCGCCACGGGTGTAACGCATTTCGGGTCCGTCGGCCGGGAAGTCCAGAAGGTTCTTACCATCGAAAAGGACCCTGCCGTCTTCAATATGTCCCGGCGGGCTGGTAATCAATTGTAATGTCGATAGCTGGGATACCGATTTGCCGCAGCCGCTTTCGCCGACGATGCCGACTATCTCTCCTTCGTTGATCTCGTAGGAAATACCGTCCACTGCCTTTACCAGGCCGAAGTCCGTATAGAAATATGTTTTTAAATTTTCAACGGTTAGTAGAGCCAAGCTAATACCTCTCTAACGCATTATTCCACATGTTTATAATGTACCCCTGAGCCTGGGATCAAGAGCATCCCTTAAACCGTCACCGACCATATTGAGAGAAAATACAATCAACATAATGGCTATACCGGGTGCCACCGAAAGTGCAGGATTTGATTGAAGACGGTTGTATCCCGCACTGACCATAGAACCCCAGGCTGCTTCGGGTGCTTGAATGCCGATACCGAGAAAACTGAGGCCGGCTTCCATCAAAATAACCATGCCTATATTCATGGTGGCCAGTATTATCATTGGCGGAAAGGCGTTCGGTACAATGTGGCTCAACATCAGCCGCCAGTTGGTAA
>CAYVPT010000413.1:0-2315 GCA_964453865.1 uncultured Dehalococcoidaceae bacterium | reverse complement strand
AAGAATAACCACCCCCACTTCGGGGTCGTCCCGGATAGCCCCCAGCACCTCGTAAAGTTCATCGCGCATCTCGATGTTATAGGCATTCAGGGCCCGGGGACGGTTGAGGGTGATAAAAGCGGTGCCATTTTTTTTCTCGTAGATAATGGTTTCAAATGCGGTCATTAGTTTTGTCTACCTCACCCCCTGACCACCTCTCCTATCAAGGAGAGGTGGAGAATTTTTAAAGAGGGGCTTCGTCCTCATAGACGCTACAGGTTATTTACCCTTAAACTTCGGTGGTCTCTTTTCACGGAATGCCGTAATGCCTTCGGTACGGTCGGCGGTGGTATGCAGCAGGAAATAGAGGTCCGCTTCCAGCCGCAGTCCCTGCTCCAGCGTCATATCCATGCCCTTGTTGACCACCTCCTTGAGGTACCTGAGGGCGATGGGGCCCTTTGACACGATGGTCTCAGCCAGTTTTTCGGTCTCGGCGGCCAGTTCCTCCGGTGGCACCACCCGGCTGACCAGCCCCATTTCCAGGGCTTCAGCGGCGGTTATAATGTCTGCCGTCAGGAGAAGCTCCAATGCTTTACCGCGCCCGACGATGCGGGGCAGGCGCTGCGTGCCGCCGTTCGCCGGCAGGCGACCCCGTGACACCTGTGGCAGGCCTAAGCGGGCTCTAGCCGAGGCAATCCTGATATCGCAGCTTAAAGCTATCTCCAGTCCTTCGCCGAGGGCATCGCCGTTAATGGCGGCGATAACCGGACACCGGTACCTCGCGATGATGTCGGCGACGCCCGTCGGCGGTACCTCCCCCCGCTTTCCATCACCGAATTTACAGAAGACCCCACCGGTGCCGGTGACGATGACCGCGTAAACACGGTCGTCCTGTTCTATCCGACTAAATATTTCTCCCAGTTCCTGCGCCATCAACTGGTTGACAGCCTTACCGCTGGCCGGGCGGCTCAGGGTAATCCGCGCCAGATGGCCTTTCCTGGTATACTTGACGGTACGATAGGGCATGTTACACTCCAGAAGGTGTTGCTGAATTAATCTTAGACTGATTTGAAACCAGCGTCAAGGTTATCAAAATTGAAGCGATACCGGCAACTCGATTGTCTCAGTGGTAGTCCGGTGTTATAATTCTTCTATAATTATATCAGCAAGGGGTAAAAAATAGAGATAATACCGTCGATAGATTTACGGGGAGGCCGGTGCGTACGCCTTTACCAGGGAGACTACAACCAGGAGGTCGTTTTTTCCGAAGACCCTCTGGACGTTGCCCTGAAATGGCAGTCCCTGGGAGCGCCGCGTCTGCACATCGTTGACCTGGACGGCGCCGCCAGGGGAGAAATCGGCAACCTGGAAATCATCAGGGATATTGCCAGGGCGATGCTGATACCGGTACAGCTCGGGGGCGGTATCCGTGAAATGGACACAATCAGGGCACTGCTCAAAATTGGAATTGATCGGGTGATTCTGGGTACGGCCGCCGTAGAGAATCCTGTACTGGTAACGGAAGCCTGCCGGCATTTCCGGGAGTCGGTGGCGGTGAGTATCGATGCCCGCGATGGAATAGTCGCGACACACGGCTGGGTAAAAGGCACCGGACAACATGCTGTAGAACTTGCCAGGGCTATGAAGCAAGTGGGTGTTACCCGCTTTATCTATACCGATATCAGCCGTGACGGTACATTGACAGAACCAAATTTTTCGGCGATAGCAGCGATGATAGACGCCGTTAGATTACCTGTTATTGCCGCTGGCGGTGTGGCATCGTTAAACCACCTCAAAATGCTGAAAAAACTCGGCGCCGAAGGGGCAATTATCGGCAAGGCGATGTACACCGGGGACATTAACCTGAAACAGGCTATATCCGAAATCGACCGTACGTGAGAGAGTTAAAATCATATACAATAAGGTGAAGATACATGAGCAATCTGAATTATAGCGAAAAGGGGCTTATCCCGGCGATTATCCAGGACGCCGATAGCGGCGAGGTCCTGATGCTGGGCTATATGAACGAAGAATCATTACGGCTGACCCGTGATACCGGCGAGGTCTGGTTTTACAGTCGTAGCCGGCAGGTACTCTGGCACAAGGGAGAGACCTCCGGCAACATCATCAAAGTCGTTAAGATATGGCAGGACTGCGAGAATAATTCGCTGCTGGTGAAGGCGCACCCCACCGGCCCGGTATGCCACACCGGCAACAGACATTGCTTCTTCCAGGAACTGGAAGAAGACCGGCAGGATTCTTAAGGGATGACGTTTTCCGACCTCACCCCCTGTATCCCTCTCTAATTCTTGTTATCTTAATCCATCCCCCTAGCC
>CAYVPT010000412.1:0-2325 GCA_964453865.1 uncultured Dehalococcoidaceae bacterium | reverse complement strand
TATCAAGATGATTGAATGGGGACTGTTCTTCGATAAGGGATGGATGCCCATGCCTCACGCCATCGAGCAGCCGGATGTCAACGCCGCCGGGCGGGGGCAGAGAGTAATCAGCGATGCGGTGAAGCGCGGAATGGCTATCGATGGCGAAGTGATGGAACACAACGTGCCGGACCAGTTTATACCTAAGACTCTCATTCACGATGCTATCCTTAATCCTCCTCTCACCTGGTGGGGCACGGCCAGCGCCGGCTGGCCGCGAGAAAACCAGTTCATTAAGTATAAATATCCGGCGGACGGGTGCTCGAAAATCCATATGATATGGTCCGATACGCCCTGTTTGCTGACGTGCTGGAACGACAGCAACAGTATGACCAGGGCCTACCAGAGCCCCGAAATCGAGTTCTTCCTAGTGCAGCACCCCTGGATGGAGAATGATTGCCTTTTCGCCGATATCCTCCTGCCCGTCAATACCAAGTTCGAGGAAGAGGATATCGCCACGGATACCTTCAGCGGTCAGTTCAATACAGCTATTTATGAAGACCAGTGCATCGAGCCCCGGGGAGAGTCCAAGACGGACTACGAGGTAGTCTGCATGATTGCCGAAAAACTGGGCCTGCTGAAGGAGTACTCCCACGGCCGGACTTTTGATGAATGGATTAAGTTCGGCTTCGATAATTCGGAGCTGCCCCCTATGATTAGCTTCGATGAACTCAAGGAGAAAGGCTATTATGTAGTG
Organism: uncultured Dehalococcoidaceae bacterium; assembly: GCA_964453865.1. Lineage (GTDB taxonomy): Bacteria > Chloroflexota > Dehalococcoidia > Dehalococcoidales > RBG-16-60-22 > CAYVPT01. Next base: position 1,589 of record CAYVPT010000412.1, on the reverse strand, counting down.
CCCACCGACCCCGACTGGAAGAAAAAAGAGGTTGGCTTGAGCGGTTTCGCTAATGACCCGGTGAAGAATCCCCTGAATACTCCTACCGGCAAGCTGGAGTATTATTCGCAGACACTGGCGGAGAAATTCCCCGACGACGACGAAAGGCCGCCGGTCCCCCACTGGATTGAAAAGGGTTCCGGCCACGATGAGGCTATTTCCAGCGTAAGAGCCAAGAAATATCCATTGCTTATCATGTCCAACCATGGTCGGTGGCGCGTACATGCCAACCTCGATGATATCAGCTGGTTCCACGAAATCGAGACCTGCAAGGTTATCGGGCCGGACGGATACCACTACGAGCCCATCTGGATTCACCCGTCGGATGCCAGTAAGCGGGGCATCGCCAACGGAGACGTGGTCAAGACATTCAACGAGAGGGGTGTCGTCCTCTGTGGTGCTTATGTAACGGAGAGAATCATGCCCGGCACCGTCTATGTCGACCACGGCGCACGGTATGACCCGATAGTCGTCGGCGAGCTGGATAGAGGTGGCGCTATCAACACCATTTCTCCGCACAGCGTTACCTCCAAGAACTGTGCCGGGATGGCTACCAGCGGCTACCTGGTGGAAGTAGAGAGCATTGACGTGGACGAATACAGGGCAAAATACCCCGAGGCGTTTAACCGCCCTTACGACCGCGCTACCGGGCAGGTAGTCGACCGGGTTATGGCATAAAGCAGTCCGGCTACCACTCCGCGTGAATCCATAGATTAATACTGTCATTCCCGCCCTTCGGCAGAAGGGTTAACTCAAGCGGGAGTCCAGAACTCCCATATTGTCATTCCAGCGAAAGCTGGAATCCAGAGGGGTGGGGGAAAGAGGGTATAGATTCTACCCAGTACCCTGATACGGGGCCAGAATGCCATTACATGACTATCTCGATGAGGTATAACGGTAATGCTACTTGTTATCGGAATAACCGGAGCTTCCGGAGCAATATATGGCATACGTCTGCTTGAGGTACTATCGGCCAATAAAGAAGTAGAGACGCACCTTATCATTTCTCAAGCCGGTGAAGAAATTATAAAGCACGAGACCGATTGGAAACTGGAAAAGGTAAAAGCGCTGGCGGATGTTTACTATGACATTAATGATATCGGCGCCAGGCTCTCCAGCGGCTCGTTCAAGAGAGACGGCATGGTGATTGCCCCCTGCAGCATGAAGACCCTCGCGGCGCTGGCAAACTCGTATACGGATAACCTGATAGCCCGCGCCGCCGATACAGCCCTGAAAGAGAGAAAAAAACTGGTGCTGCTGCCGAGAGAGACCCCGCTTCACCTGGGTCACCTGAGAAACATGGTAAGGTTGACGGAGATGGGTGCCGTTATTCTCCCGCCGATTCCTGCTTTTTATCATAAACCGCAGAAAATAATGGACCTGGTTGACCACACCATCGGCAAGGTACTGGATATCTTTGATATAAACCACAACCTCTTTAAAAGATGGGACGGCCTGACTGACAAAGAAAAATAACGGATTTGCCTCACCACTATCCCCCGGTGTTATCTATTCCCACCCTAGCCACCCTCGTATTATCATCTGCTCAG
>CAYVPT010000411.1:0-2328 GCA_964453865.1 uncultured Dehalococcoidaceae bacterium | reverse complement strand
CTAGAGCACCGGTCTTCGGAACCGGGTGTCGTGGGTTCGAATCCCTCCAGGCGCGAGAAGACCGCCTTGATCTCCTCCCCGTACTTCAGGATGAAGTTACAGATGGTACTGTGGTCGACTCTCTGATTGGCGCTGAGATAGATGTAGTTAGGGTCCCATTTCATCCGGTCTTCCATCTCCCTAGAGGAGTAAATGCCCCTGGTATACGAGTAGAAGATGACCTTCAGCATCACCTTGGGATGTACCGCCGGGGCTCCTTCAACCTCATTCTTGATGCTTAGGGAAAATGGCTCCACAGAAATATGCTCTTCAACAAAGGAATCAATGGCCTTCAGGAGGGGATTGTGCGCCTTAATATCGCTAGGGTCGATGAGGGTGAAATAGCCTTCTCCGGGATTATAGGGCCGGTATCTTGCTGTCATTGGGCTTCATCCTTTCCAGGATTACGTCTTGATGTAATTATACATTCCCGGCAGGCTTGTAGGTAAGGGTAAAGCTATTTTCAGTGAGGTTTTTCGACAGACTCATGGATTATATGCTATAAGTTGAAGGGGTAGCTTTGATATAACTGAATTCTTGATGAAATAATAGGGTCGCTGAATCTGTCAACGGTAAAAAGATTGGCGACGATTAAGCTCTGTTTTACCTGCTATTCAACACTTTTAAGCTCTATTCTGTGCATTGGGATTTGTTAGTTCACAATCCGATGTATTGTTATTATCTCAACATACCGTACGCACCTTAAAATACGAAAGCCCGGGGTTTTATTCCCTGGCCTGGTATGTTTTACTGACTTAAGAGATGGATTTACGGCGTACTTGGGATGAAAATACTCCAGTCCGTCTCAATGACGGCGACAATAACGATAATATTAAGGATGCTGGTGTGCTGGTTCATCATAGTTTTCATGTTACAGAACAAAATACGATAGCCCAATATATTACTCGATACAAGAGGGTGTCAATAGCTGTTTTACGCACGTTTTTTAATCGTCAACGGAACGCCGGCCACCATAAAAATGACTTCGTCAACGTGATTAGCCAGCATCTGGTTGGCTTTTCCAAGTAAGTCGCGGTAGATTCGGCTGATTCTATCGGCGGGCACAATGCCGAGCCCGACCTCGTTGGTGACGATGATGAATCGGGTGTCAGAATATTCGATACATTTGATTAATTCTTCAATCTCCGCCACGACCGCTTTCTCTATCTGGCTGATGTCGGCGGTTTCGTCGTATTGCTGGATGATATTATTGACCAGCATGGTAATGCAGTCGATAATCACCGTGCCGGCCTGGCCGATGTTCTCGGTAATCTGGCGGCCGATGTGTAATTGAGCTTCGAGCGTTGTCCATGCGGCGGGCCTTGATTTACGGTGCGCCTTGATACGTCGTGCCATGTCCGCGTCACCGGCCTCGGCCGTCGCCACGAAAAGGACGGACCGGCCGGTCTTTAGGGCCAGTTCCTGAGCGTATGTGCTCTTGCCGCTGCGGGCGCCGCCGGTGATGAGGATACTTTTCAAACCTGCCCTTCCATAATCCGGTAAATTTCCGGTATCTTCAGGCTGCGGCGGATGTGTTCTGCCAGCTTGTCGTATTGCTCTTCTTTATTGTTTTTCATCTCACCGGTATCATCGGGCAGTCCCCAGTAACGCCGCAGGTTATTGAGGAAGCCCTGTCGGAAGCTATCGTTGTGGAAAAGACCGTGCAGATAAGTCCCCACTATCGTACCTTTTGAATTCAATACGCCGTCGTTATAGTCAGCCGGACCCTGGGGCGTTTCGACGATTTTAAAGGCGCTGAGTTTCTCCCCGCGGCGGGTCTGCCCCATATGTATTTCATAACCGCTGATATCCTGTCCTGCCGTTCCAGCCAGCAGTCCGGTGTCGCCGATAACGTTTGCCCTGACCTGCCGGGTGGACTTTTCCGCGGCGTACTCCGTCACCACGTCGAGCAGGCCGAGTCCTTCGACCTCTGTTTTTCCCGACTCTACTTTTTGCGGGTCGAGTATCTTCTGCCCCATCATCTGGTAGCCGCCGCAGATACCCACCACCGGCGTACCCGCTTCAGCTCTGGCGAGGATACTCGCCGCCAGCCCCGAATGTCGTAAATAATCAAGGTCGGCCACTGTGCTCTTGGTGCCGGGCAGGATGATGAGATGAGGATTGCCGAGCTCGAAGCGCCGGGTGACGTAAGTTATCGAGCAGCCTTCTTCTTCCAGCGGGTCGAAGTCATCGTAGTTAGAGATATGGGGCAGGCGGATGACGGCTATTTCCAGATTCCCTGGCGCGGAGTTTTGCTGCCTTTCATCCAGATAGACCGAGTCCTCCTGG
>CAYVPT010000410.1:0-2339 GCA_964453865.1 uncultured Dehalococcoidaceae bacterium | reverse complement strand
CTCCTCGTAGGCTATTTTCTCGGCGCCAGTTTCCTGGACAACGCCATCTTTGGACTGATAATAGCCCTGGTTATCTGGGCGATAATGAACCTCATCGCTTACTTTCAGGGTGACAGCATTCTGCTGTCCGTGGCCGGAGCCAAGAAAATCACCCGCGATGACCACCCGCGCCTCTATAACATCGTTGAGGAGATGAAAATCGCCTCTGGGCTGGAGAGAATGCCCGATATCTATATTATCGATGACCCGGGTATGAACGCCTTTGCCACGGGGCGCTCCAGGGAAAAGACCGCCGTAGCCGTTACTTCCGGACTGCTTCAGCATCTCAACCGTGATGAGTTACAGGGGGTTATCGGCCACGAGATGGCCCATATCAAGAACCGCGATGTCCTCTTGATGTCCATGGCCGGAATACTCCTGGGCACCATTGTTATTATTGCCTGGTTTGGCACCCGGGCTTTGTTCTTCAGTGGTATGGGCGGCCGACGATCCAGTCGGTCATCAGGCGGCGGCGGTCAGGCGCAGATAATTATCCTGGCGCTATCCCTGGTACTGATGATACTAGCACCCATCCTGGCACAACTGCTGTATTACGCCATATCGAGGAAGCGGGAATACCTGGCCGATGCTTCCTCCGCCCTTTACACCAGGTACCCGGAGGGACTGGCCTCGGCGCTGGAGAAGCTGGCTGGTTCGAAGAAACAGTTAAAAGCCGCCAATAAAGCCACCGCCCCCATGTATACCGTCAACCCGTTCCGCGTGAAGGGCCGGGCGGCCAGCGACCTTACCAGTACCCACCCGCCCATTTCCGAGCGCGTCAGGATTCTCCGCGCCATGTCCGGCGCTTCCATGTCTGACTACGAGAATTCCTACCAGCAGTTAAAACACAAGGGCGTTATACCGGCAACGACTCTGGCAGGAGCCGGAGCCATGGGGTTACGCGGGCCATCCGCCGAGAAAGACGCCGATATGGCGGAACGTACCCGGGAGACATCGGACCTGCTGCTGCGCATGAATAAATACCGGACGATAGACTGCGACTGCGGGACAAAGCTGAAGGTACCGCCTGCCTACCGGGAGTCCAGCGTCACCTGCCCGCACTGCGGCAGAGTCAATAAACTCTAGGCAATCAGGCTGATTTATGGCTTTTTACAATCGAAAGCGGCTTTGCCTTAATAGTCATTCTGAGGAACGAAGTGACGAAGAATCCCGGGGTCGGGCGGTTAATGCCAGACTGGACTAGCCACCCCGAGACCCTTCGCTACGCTCAGGGTGACATGGGTATACTACTTTTAAGATAAAGCCATGGAAATTAGAAAGGGGATGACTATGAATCCTAAAAAACCGGACTATTCCATATTCGAGAAGTTTGAATTCGAGCACAAGCCGGTGGGAGTGAAATACTCCCTGGGCAAGCCGGAAGGAATCCCACCCACTGACAAGCTGTTAGCACTTTGCGAGCTCATCAAAGAAGCGCAGAACAGCCAGCCATTTTACCTGGCCACTGAAAACATCCAGTGCGGCGGGCAGGTAATGGGAACGCAGGATTACCCGCCGATAATGTACAGCGGCCAGCTGGGGCCTATGTTCTCCATGTTTAAAACCCCCGGCGCCAACCGGAGAATCTATGATTACGTCCCCCACTTCGGCCGGGACTCGGTGAAATACATCTCCTGCGCTACCACTGACCAGATGAACTACGACCCCGACCTGCTTATCTTCACCGCCAGTGTGAAACAGGCAGAAATCATCCTGCGGGCCAGCAGCTTTACCGACGGGAAGATGTGGCACAGCAAGGGCAGCACCTGCCTGGCCTGCGCCTGGATATTCGCCCACCCTTACCTCAGTGGAGAGATGAATTACAGCATCAGCGGTCTTGGCTACAGCATGAAAGCCCGGGAGGCATTGCAGGAAGGTCTGATTATCATCACCTTCCCCTTCGATACGATATCCCCCTTAATCGAGAACCTGAACAACATGGATTGGGAGCCTTACTGGTTCAACCTAGGCCGGGACGGATTCACCAAGGAAGTCCAGAAAAGAGAGAAGGAGCTGACCGAGAAACTGGGGCTGGAAGTTATCCAGACAACCAAAGAAATATAAGCCGTACCTTACTGGAAAAAGCAACGGCACCGGATGTTGGCTCCCGGTGCCGTTTTTCACGGTGATATTTCAATAGCACTATACCACATCAACACCCGGCAGGACGGCGCCCTGTTTGAGCAGGGTCTTCTGTAATACTTTATAGTCCACCTTTCTTACGCTGATACCCTGTTTTACTGCCAGAGCCGCCGCCGTCCCGGCGGCCTCGCCCATGGCGATGCAGTGGGGGATGAGAT
>CAYVPT010000409.1:0-2346 GCA_964453865.1 uncultured Dehalococcoidaceae bacterium | reverse complement strand
GAATCTCCTACAAGCTTAGTCAGCTCTTTAATCTTACCCGGCTCACCTCAACTGACCGAGTTAAACCGGGCCAGCCGATTCATCTTTCACCGCCTGTACCGGCATCAAGGCGATGGCACCCCAACTTTTCGGCACCCAGTCCCGACCCGTCGGGGTGGGGTCAGGCTGGATGGCAACCTAGTTAATTAGGCTGCAACCATTTCAGGTTCAGCGTTTGTGTTTTGCCACCGGTTTAATGAGGGAGCGGCACCTCAGCCTGCAATTCTGTAACCTACTTCCCCTGTCGAACCCACGCGTCCCCATTTACCGGAGGGGAGTCCGAAAGACCTCCTCCACTATATATTTTACCGGATTTTAACCTCCCTGGCTAGCTCTCTCTCGGCATCACGACGGCTGATAGTCTCGCGTTTATCATAGAGTTTTTTACCTTTCGCCAGAGCTATTTCCACCTTGGCGATACTACCCTTGATATACATTTTTGTAGCCACCAGTGTCAATCCCTTTTCAGCTACTTTACCGGTAAGGCTATTAATCTCCTTACGATGCAGCAGCAACTTTCGGGGGCGGGTCGGCTCGTGGCTCAGGTAGCTGCTGGCCTGATAACGAGCAATGTGAGCATTACGCAGCCAGAGTTCTCCGCCTTCCGGCCGGACATAGGCATCACCCAGACTCACGCGTCCGCTCCTGACCGATTTTATCTCCGAGCCGGTCAGGGCAATGCCCGCTTCGATACTATCTCCTATAAAGTAATTATGATAGGCTTTTCTATTGGTAGCTACGGTCTTGATATTCATACTCGATTTAATTTTACCATACCCGGGGTATTCAACCCAGAGGATAATGAACGCGCCGATGGGAAAATACTGTTGTTATTCTACGGTGAGGGTCTTGGCCAGGTGCCTGGGGAAATCTATGGGGCAGCCCCGCTCTTTAGCGACGTAATAAGCAAGCAGCTGCAGGACCACGGCGTTGACTACCGGTGAAAACAGGGGGTCGGTGCGGGGTACGCTGATAACCGAGTCGGCCAGCTCCACCATGGTCTCGTCTCCCTCACTCACTACCGCCAGTACCGGCGATTTCCTGGCTTTAATCTCTTTAATGCTGGTGGTAATAGCTTCGTAAGTATTGTCCCGGGCGACAACAGCCACTACCCCTGCCTGATCACCCAGGAGGGCATACGGTCCGTGCTTGAGCTCCCCGGAAGCATAGCCTTCAGCGTGAATATAGGAAATTTCCTTTAATTTTAAAGCACCCTCAAGAGCAACCGGATAATTAATGCCACGACCGATATAGAAAGCATTATCATACCTGGCGAGCTGCCGGGCACACTCTTTAATCATTTCTTCGTTGTCCAGTACCTGCTGCACTTTTACCGGCAGCTGCCTGAGTTCCAGAACAAGGTCATCCAGTCTTCTGGAATCAACCCTGGCATACGGTATCGTAATCCAGTACAGAGCGATAAGCTGCGCGATAAAGGTCTTCGTGGCGGCGACACTTATTTCCGGTCCCGCCCGTGTATAGACTGTCTGGTCGGAAACACGACTGGCCGTGCTGCCGACGACATTCGTAATGGTAATAACCCGGCACCCGACCTCTTTCAATCTTTTGATGGCTTTCAACGCATCAAGCGTCTCGCCGGACTGGGTAATGACAATCGCTTTGTTCCGGGCCGATGCCTGACCGCTGTAGATATACTCGGAAGCCAGCTCGACTCTCACCGGGGTATTAATAAGTCCTTCAAGAATATACTTCCCCACCAGCCCGGCGTGATATGAGGTACCACTGGCCAGTATGAGAATATCCTCCAGACCGCCACCTACCGCCAGGTCCGCCGCCGGCTCACCCGACGATATATATTCCGTCAGGGTATCCCGGATTACCTTGGGCTGCTCATGGATTTCCTTAAGCATGAAGTGCTCGTAGCCGCCCTTTTGAGCATCTTCCACACTCCATAATATCTTGTGCTCTTCCCGGACAACATCGGCTTTGTCATTCTTTAGTGTGACGCTATCGGCGGTAACCTCAGCGATGTCCCCGTCCTCCAGATAAATTACCCGGCTGGTATAGTCCAGCAAAGCCGGTACGTCCGAGGCAATATAGTTTTCCCGGTCGCCGATACCGATAATCAACGGGCTATCCTTCCTGGCGGCTATCAGCCTGGACTCACCCGCCATTAACACAATCATGGTATAAGCACCTTCAACATCATGCAGCGCCATTTCAACCGCCGCGGTAAAATCGCCGTCGTAGTATTTCTCGATAAGGTGAGACAACAATTCGGTATCGGTCTGCGAAGCTATAATATGACCTTCAGCGGTGAGTTGCTCTCTTAATTTATGGAAATTG
>CAYVPT010000408.1:0-2346 GCA_964453865.1 uncultured Dehalococcoidaceae bacterium | reverse complement strand
TAGTCGTCTTTCATCCGCTCGAACCCGTCCCGGTCGAGTGTTTTACCCAGTCTGGAGATAATTTCACCGTCCGGTCCCGGCATGATGGCGTCCGGATTGAAAAAGACGTCCCCCGGCTTTAAGGGCTGGGTGAAAAAGTAGTCCAGCAGGTTATCGCCGTCCCGGCCGCCCCACCCCTCCCGTAGCTGTATCGCCCGCTGCAGATTGAAAATCCTTTCCCCGATGCCGTATAGCTCCTCTTCAGTCTTTTCTTTACCGGTGACGGCGGAATAAAGCCGGCTCTCCAGGCCCGGGTCACCGACATGCCCGGCAGGATTACCGGCGGAGGTGACCATCATCGGCCAGTGAACGTCGCAGAGGACCAGGCTTTCCTGAACGCAGTTGCGGTCCTGGACTTTCCTGGCGGCCAGCCCTTTTCCTGCGTAGGTGGAAAAATCCACCGCTTCCGTCCCGCCCCAGAACCTCTCGGCGGCCAGACGCAGGTCGTCGGTGGTGAAAAAGGCACCTTCCAGCCCCCTCGCCCGGCTGCACCAGGAAATCAGGATATTGCCGCTGATACCGTGAAGCTGGCTGATAGGCCGTCGCGACTCGGTGGCCAGTATCAGGGCGGTGGTCAGGATAAGCCGGGGGTCGTAATCCCTGGTCTCGCTGTTACTGGTGGCGATATGTTTCCTGAGCAGCTCTTCGGCCTTTTCACCGAGTGCGGCAGCGGCACCGAGGGTGCCGTTGGCCAGGATATCGCCGAAACCTTCCCGGAGAGATATTTTGCGGGTTAAGTCCTGGATGAACTCGGCGCTGCCCGCTTTCGCTAGCGGCAGTCCCGTCTGCACTTCGCTGATAATGCCTTCGTGGTAACACTCGATAAGCCAGTTAATCAGCGGCCCCATGACCGCCGAGTCCAGTCCGTAACCGTCATGAAGCTGTACGGCCAGACGGGGCACTTCATTCATCTTACCGTAATATTCCATGGCCGGCATATTATAAATGCCGGATGCCTGGCAGAACAATTTATACCGTCGGCCGTCCTCTCCCTTATAAGACTGCCGCGAACAGCCCACGCCGCACCCGTAGCAGTACTCCGGTCTGGTAAGGCCGGGCACAGCCCACGGCGACGGCGCGTCGAAAGTACCGCCCCTTATCTTCTTCACGAGGTCGGTTATCTGCTTTAGTTGTTCGGGATGGGCGGCTTTCGGTCTCTGATTACCGGCCACGGCGATGGCCTTGAGGTTTTTCGACCCCATAACGCTTCCCATCCCTCCCGAGACAGAAGCCCCGGCATCGGCCAGGGCGGTGGCAAAGACCACCCGGTTCTCGGCAGCCGGCCCGATGGCGAGAACGCTCACCTCTTTACCCAGCTCCGCCCTGACGCTGTCGATGGTATCGTAGGACGAAAGCCCCCACAGAGTAGTAGCGTCTTTCGTTTCGGTAATGCCGTCATGGATATAAAGATAGACCGGCTTTTCGGCCCGCCCTTTGACGGCGAGGGCGTCGTAGCCGGCGTATTTTAGCGCCGACCCCCATTTGCCGCCGAGGTTCCCGTAGGAAAAAGCTTCCGGCTGGTGCAGGGCGGTCTTACCGCACATTATCCACCGGCACCCCGCCAACCCGAAGAATCCCGTGACCGGACCGGTAGCGCAGACAAGGCAGTTGTCCGGCTCGAAGGCACCTGTCCCGGGGGGCGTCAATTCCCAGAAAAGCCTGGCGGCGATGCCCCTCCCCCCGAGGAACCTGCTGGTATAATCGGCTGAGGGGAACTCTGTGGATTTACCGTCGGTGAAGTCTATAGTTAGAATTTTACCGGCATAGCCGAATTCGCTCATATAAAAAAGCCTCAAGGTGAGAAATATTTAAAAAAAGTATAGCAGAGAAACGAAGAATAACCAATTTTCTCTGATATCTATTCCCACCCGGGCCGCCCTCGCATCATAAGCGGCTTAGTCCGGTTGGAAATCCCTCTCACTCTCCCTTTATGAAAGGGAGACGACCCATTTTTAAGGGAGTATTATCCCCCTTTGAAAAAGGGGGATTAAGGGGGATTTTTGTTCATCCTCAGGGGGTGAAGTAGAGAAATATTGAACTATCTACTGTTGACTAAAGTACGCCCAATAGTATAGCCTCTTACAGGGAAAGAAAACCGCGGTATTCCATCGGGCGAATTTCTCCGTTTCTTTTTGGTGTAATAGCAAGGAGGCATCATGAAAGCTGCTGTTTGTTATGAAATCAGCAAACCTCTGGTTATAGAGGATGTGGAGCTGGCCGAGCCGGGTAAGGGAGAGGTGAAGATACGCGTGTCGGCGACGGCTATCTGCCACAGCGACATCCATGATTGGAAGGGAGAGATGCCGG
>CAYVPT010000407.1:282-2350 GCA_964453865.1 uncultured Dehalococcoidaceae bacterium | reverse complement strand
TGGTCCCGAGGAATATAATGTATTCATCGTATTCATGGGAGTGTTCAAAGGGAGGGCTGCCCTGACCGGTCGTTCCCATGAAACTGGCCGCCATGAAATAGTAGGCCCCCTTAACTACTTCAGAGTCCACATATATCGGGAACTTAACCAAATCCGTGTCAATGTGGTGCGTATCACCGGGTTTTGGCTCGGTAATGAAATTCTTATCATATTTATTTTTTGCCATCTTTTCCTCTCCTTTTTCAATTATATATAGTACGTTTTAACCATTGCTTTAATAATGGTGAATATTGTGGCACATTGTCAAGAGAACCATTGATTTGGTGGAGCCGGGGTATCAACAGGTAGAACTTTTTCTTCCACGTTTGCGCTAGTTTACTAAATATACTGGTTCAATTCCAGTAACGTGGGCGCTGGTGTACGATACGTGGAACCCTTGAATTACCTTTTTCGATACTTGATTAGCTAAACACTTTTATTACGCATTGGACGGGGAGATAGAGTAGAGTCGAACTCCACCTGAAACACGACTTCTGTGTTTTGTTTAGCATTATTCCTCTACTTCCCCATTGTTGTAAGATTATAACTGGTATTGTTTCGGGGAGCAGATCACCTTTTTAAGGAAATGTCATGTTTGCGTTAGTTGTTGCTTACCGAGGCCGAAACGAGTGCAAAGCACCTGAAAAAAGATGGAAGCCACTTATCTCCTTTCTTAAATGACATCATGTTGATAAAAATTGCTGAATTAAGCAAATTTAGTCTGGAAAATGGAACCATGCGAATAGGATCGGGTAATATTAGTTCGGTTATTGACTTGGTTGTATAATATCAGATGCATCAAATACTTGACTGAAAGGGAAACACAAGGAGGTCAGGTCAGTTGATGTTGACGTGGATTTGAAATAGTGCGATGGATACTACATAATTATAGCTGTTTATAATATTAAGACATCGTGGAGGGTACATTAGATGACGACTTTGAGCAAATACAACCGTTATGGAGAAGACCTTGAGAGATCACTGCGGTTAAGGACATCACCAGTTGCCGTAAAAATGCTGGAGAAAGAAGAAGACATACCGCGCGGTGCTATCAGGCCTAAAAGGGACCGTGGTTATCACGTTGCCCAATGTCAGGCTTTTGCGCTATCACGACGAGAGAAAGATACCATTGCCATGTTGAAAGAAGACAATTGGTGCCCCGGTCCGCTGATGGCCTACGGCATTGTAGAAAGGCCGCAAATACCTGATGCTCGTGCCAATGAAAGCACACCTTATGACAGTTTTGAATACGGGAAATATATCGGTATCGTTACAGCGCCCCTGATAACCGCCACCTTCGAACCGGACCTGGTGATTGTCTATTCCAATACCGGTCAACTGAGAAACATGCTTCTTTCGATAAGGAATGAAGACAGGAAATTAATAAACTCCTATTTCTTCCCCTGGTCTTGTGCTTACTCAGTTGTTAACCCTATATTAACCGGCCAGTACTGGATTGTCCTGCCTGACCCCGGTGAGTATGAAAGGGCACTTGGAGGAGAAGATGAAATGATGTTCTCCATTCCGAGGCCAAAGTTGGAAGTATTTATGTCTGACTTCAAGCAGGCTCAGGACGGACACTGGGGTTATACCCGATCCAACCTGGTCATGAGGCCAGACTTCCCTTTGCCTGAGATTTATAAAAATATGTTCAAAATGTGGGGAATGGACACGGGAGAGTTGACCAGACCCCAAGTATGATACCACTCCTTACCTCGTTGCCATAGTTAAAACAGCTTCGGGTACCGGTGGCAGGTATCCCTAATCTACGTCGTCGGAAATGATATTAGTCCAGGAAACGTAAGCAAACAAGAGAGTCAAATTCCATGTCCAAAAGACTAAAAAGGAGGCTTTATAGAGCAATCAATCTCTGCAGCCTCCTCCGTTTTCTCCTGTCTTTCGCTCCTGGTGGTCTGCCCAGCCGCAGGTAAGCCAGATTGACAGCTCTCCCAGGCCTCTATAGGAGAGCTGCAACGGCTTGGCCGTGTAAAAATATCCGATAAGGATTGCCAGTACTCCGAACGGGATG
>CAYVPT010000407.1:0-272 GCA_964453865.1 uncultured Dehalococcoidaceae bacterium | reverse complement strand
TTTTAAAGTAAAAATAGATAATCAGGCCGATGATAACCGCCAGCCCGAAGATACAATATGCGGCATATAAAGCTCGCTTCCTGAGCACAAACCCGTGGACCAGGACCCGTGAACCGCTGGATAATCTATGAAAATTTTTATTCAAACGGTCGGTGTCATAATCAAAATACTCGTTAATCAAAAAAGTTGCGACCATAATGCCTAGGACAGCCATCGACGAAAGCGAAAAGACAAGGAAATTTATTTGATATCCTTCGCTCCAGGCAATGACC
>CAYVPT010000406.1:0-2359 GCA_964453865.1 uncultured Dehalococcoidaceae bacterium | reverse complement strand
AGTCATCCTTACGAATACAAGGTGCTGGTCGAATATGTCAATCCCGAAGAGTCAGGACGGCTTCCCCATTTTACGCATATTGAAGACCAGGACATACTCACCAGGACGTTGGAAGAGATATTCGCTCACCTGCCGGAATCAATCTCCGAGGGCTGGGAAGTCAACTCCCACAATATTACTGTCTCACGGAATACCCTGATAATAACGGTGCTCTTAAGAAGACCGAAGAGCCGGTGACTTTTCAGGGACTATTTACACTATATACTGGTTAGCAGGTGCCGGCCTCACCCCTCGTGTGTTATCTTTTCCCACCCAGGCCACCCTCGTATCATCTGCTTATTATCCCGTAGAGTCAACCTCTCCTCACAGCCCCCTCTCCGTCGACGGAGAGGGGGCATTAAAAGGGGTGAGGTCTATTGTCGTCCCCTAAAAACGTGTGCACGTCAGAAGCCCCATCTCATATTCTTTCCCGTGATACATATATTGCGGGGGCGTTAAGATGGGTGAAGCCCCTCTTTTTTTCTTCCCCCTCCTTTAATAAAGGAGGGGGATACAGGGGGTGGATTTTATCAAAAGAAAAAGGGGGTAAGTGTGAAAAAGCAAACAAATGCGAATCGAACCATTTTACGGTGGTGGGTTAATGGCTGCGGTATCGGTTACCCTGCCTACTGCCACTGTCGGGAATGTCTATCAAACCCCAGGAATCTTCTTTTGAGATTTACCGTATAACCGCACTTGGGACATCGTTTATAATAACCCAGGTCTTTATTCATCCCGAATGATGTAGCGCTGCCGCACTCGGGGCAGCACCCGGCATCGTCCGGCACTACACCCGATGATATTATTTCGTTATTTAAGGTATCTTCCGATGTCACGCGGCCACCTCGTAATTTCTCCGGACAAAAAAGGGGGTAGAACACCCTGCTGGTAATAGTGTAGTCTGGAATTACCGCGCCGGAATAGCGGGCTGGCACCTATATCGCCTCTGGGCTGACACTTATTTTACTCTAGACGGGCAGGAGCCCCGCCTGGCTTTATTTCTGGTTGATGGTAGAACCGCCGGATACGTTCAGGCTCCCCAGCTTGGGGTCGCCGATATATTCGAGGCCGGAAGCGCCGCTCAGGTCAATATCCATGCGGTCGCTGACATTGATAACGGCGTGGCTGGCCCCGCTGAGGTCTACTTCGGCGGTAGCCACGGGAAAGTCCGGCAGTTCCACGTCGCTGGCGCCCGATGCCTTGATGATGATATCATCCCCCGAACCCCGCAATTCCATTTTACTGGCCCCGGAAAGGTCAAAGTGTCCGTTGTCCATCTGGATTTCACAGTCTACCTGGCTGGCGCCGGAAAGCTTGAAATCGCTGTTGCCGGCCATCGTAGGACCCAGTTCCATCTGGCTGGCACCGGAAAGCTCGAAGTCCAGCGAATGTGATACCGAGAAACCGGTAACGACCGCCCTGGAAGCCCCGGATAGCTCCAGGCGGTGCAGGTCGGGCAGTTGAATAACCACCTGCTGCGTCGTTCCGGTATAGGTATAATTCGATTTCAGTCCGATACGCAGCGTGTTGCCGCGCTGGTCGATTTTCAGGTACTCGTATAATACCTTGTCGATGGTAATGCGCACCAGGTAGGTATCCGCCTTTATCACCTCCACATCGAATGCCGAACCGACCTCGATTTTATTGAAATCGTCATAGTCCATGTCCCAGGTAGCCACCTCTCCCGAGCCGGTGATGACCTCGCATCCGGCGGCAACCGAAAGTGCCGCGATGACCAATACCAGAGTCAGAGAAACAGCCAGCTTTCTTACAGACATTACCGATACCTCCTGCGTTATGAAGACAGATGCGCCTTTCTTTTCAGGTCGTTTATGATTGTCTTTCCCTTCGCCTCAGCTCAAAGACATTATTGACCTCGGCATCGGGGCAGGCCATCGTAATTACATCCGGGTCTTCCTGCCAGGGGAAAGTCGCCCCGTACTGCAGCGCCAGGGCTACAGGGTATAGAGCGTTATAAGCCAGCCCGCACATACCGGGAGGTGTCATATAGTTAAAGACCCATTCGTCCCCTATCCGGTGGCCGATATGGCAGGGACTCTGGTTTCCAATAAGCTTGATGACGACCTCGTATTCTTTTCTTTCCATATTATTTCTCCCGCAAAGCCGGATAATATTTACTACGGAGTATTATACCGTGATGTTAAAGAAATCTCTATCTGCAGGTTAGTATTCTTGGAAAAAGAGGCTGGCAATTATCTAAAAAACGCCAGCTATCCCCTCCCGGCAGGTATCAGCCATGGTTGGAGAATGGCTGATTGATAGCCATAGGTCTTTCTGTATATCTTTCTAACTTCTGAAC
>CAYVPT010000405.1:0-2367 GCA_964453865.1 uncultured Dehalococcoidaceae bacterium | reverse complement strand
AAAAATGGATAGCACCACGTCCCGGGACAGATGCTGCCATGGCAGAGGCTATCGCTTATATCTGGATTAAAGAAGATACCTATGATAAGTGGTTCGTAGAAAACCGGACCGTGGGTTTTGAAGAGTTCAAGGCGCACATTTTGGGTAAGGATGATGGCATACCGAGGACGCCACAGTGGGCTGCCAGAATCTGTGATGTCCCCGCCCACACCATCACAGCCTTAGCTCACGAATGGGCGGCCAAGAGGACCATGCTGGCCACCGGCGCCATGTACGGCACCGGCGGCGCCTGCCGCGCGGCCTACGCCACGGAATGGGCAAGGCTGATGGTGATCCTTATTGCCATGCAGGGATTGGGTAAACCCGGAGTAAACATCTGGGGAGGCGTGGGTATGGGGGCCCCGCTGGACTTCAGCTTCAAGATGCCTGGCTATGCATCGGCGGGCTGGGATGCCTTCAAAACGGTAGCCAAGTATAGTGCTTTTCCCGACGGAAACACGGTAACTCAGAAAGTATATCGCATCCTGCTCCCGGAGGCGATTTTGAATCCACCGATTCACTGGCATGGAGAGGGGTTCTGCGGGCAGTATTTCGACCAGAATCTTAAACCTATGACTTATCCCGAACCGGGGCCCAACGGTGCTGAAATCAAAATGATCCACCGTCATGGTGGCTCGTTTATCAGCACTATGACGGATACCAACAGGTGGGTGCGTATGTACCAGAGTCCAAAGCTGGAATTTGTCGTAATGCAGGACTGCCACTGGCAAAGCGAGACCAGGTTCGGAGATGTTATCCTGCCGGCTACGACCAACTTCGAGCATCAGGACCTTTCCGAGTGGACGTCTCCCGGTGGTTACGCCGAAGGTAACGCCGGCACTAACCACCGCGTTATTATCTACCAGCACAAGTGTATTGAACCGCTATGGGAGTCCAAACCGGACTGGCAAATTTACAGAGCCCTGGCCGACAGACTGGGCTTCCTGGAGAAATACGACGAGGGCAACTCCGAGGAAGAGTGGATGAGGAAAATTTTTGATTACTCAGACCTGCCCAAGCACATCAGCTACGAGGATCTCAAGAAGAAGGGCTATTTCGTAGTACCTTTACCAGATGATTATAAGCCTACGGTATCCAATCGCTGGTTCTATGAAGGCCGCCCCTGTGATACCCCCGATCCTTTGAATCCAAACCTCGGCACTGATAGGTCACACCTGCTGGCTACTTATAGCGGTAAAATCGAGTTCGTTTCTGAGAGTTTGACTAAATTTGACGCTAATGATAAAGAAAGACCACCACTGCCCCGTTATATACCGAGTTGGGAAGGATATAACACCAGGAAGCTGACTAAAAAATACCCGTTGCAGATGATTACGCCGCATGTACGGTTTTCCTATCATACTCATCATGATAATAAGAATCCTTGGCTGGAAGATATACCACAACACCGCGTCAAAAAAGATGGCTATTCATGGTGGCCGGTACGCATCCATCCTCTCGATGCGGAGAAACGGAATATCCGCCACGGAGACATAGTCAAGGTTTATAATGACCGGGGTGCAGTTCTTGGGATTTCTCTGGTAACCGAGAGGATCAGACACGGCACCATCCATTCTTACCAGGCGGGAGCCAAGTATGATCCTCTGGAACCGGGTAATCCTGGCAGTATCGACAAAGGCGGCTGTATGAATTTACTTACCCCGTCAAGACTGGTATCAAAAAATGCCCCAGGTATGGCTAATAATTCCTGCCTGGTAGAAGTATGTAAATGGGAGGGTTAACCAGATGGCAAAATATGGAATGATAATCGATATTACCAAGTGTACCGGTTGCTATAACTGCTTCCTGACCTGCCGCGATGAGTTTGCCGGTAACGAGTACCCGGGCTACTCTGCCGCCCAGCCGATGGCAGGTATGAACTGGATTCGACTCATCGAAAGAGAAAGAGGACAATACCCCGTGGTGAAGGTAGCCTATACGCCGGTAACCTGTATGCAATGCGAAGATGCCCCCTGCATAAAGGCAGCGCAGAAAAAGGCTGTGTACCGACGTCCGGACGGTATTATTATCATAGATCCTGTTAAAGCAAAGGGGCAAAAACAAATTGTCTCTGCCTGCCCCTACCGTGTGATAGAATGGAACGAAGAGAAGCAGTTACCCCAGAAATGTAACCTCTGCGCTCATCTACTGGACCAGGGAGAGAAAGTGCCAAGGTGCGTGGAATCGTGTCCTACCGACGCACTCATTTTCGGCGACCTGGATGATCCGGAAAGCGAGGTGAGTAAATTGCTGGCGTCGGGTGCCACCGAAGTGCTTCACCCCGAGTACAAAATGAAGGAGAAAGTTAGATATATCGGCCTGCCGAAA
>CAYVPT010000404.1:0-2382 GCA_964453865.1 uncultured Dehalococcoidaceae bacterium | reverse complement strand
ATCATCGTTCCGTGCTTCCCTGGA
The DNA here is from genome assembly GCA_964453865.1 of uncultured Dehalococcoidaceae bacterium. Lineage (GTDB taxonomy): Bacteria > Chloroflexota > Dehalococcoidia > Dehalococcoidales > RBG-16-60-22 > CAYVPT01. The sequence goes on along the minus strand of CAYVPT010000404.1, from coordinate 2,358 downwards.
TTCATGCCGACACTTATCAGGTCTTTATCAAAGATCCTGCACCTGTACGTTCCCAGATTTACCCAGCCTTCATCAGGGTCCTTGCTTACGACCGCACACCCGGTTCCCAGATATCTTCCCCCATCAAGTTCGTGCCAGATTGGCGTTGGAAATTTAAAAAGGTCGACATCATTCCCGGTCAATATATTCTGTTTTACAGGCCCATCCTTGACCTCAACGGGCGGTAACGGCTTGAGTTCTTTCAGTTTCCTCCGCCAGGCATCCACCATCGCCACACCTGACAGGTCTTGCGGGACCCTCAGCACCGATGCTGTACGAGCGTAGCTTTGAAAAGGATTACTCAGTACTCTGAAACCCTCGGGATAGCCCGGGATTTTATCGAATAACAGCGCCGGGCCATTACTTTCTGCTATTAATTCGCTGATGGCACCTATTTCTTTGTCCCAGTGTGCTCCTTCAATACCTTTCAGCTCTCCTATCTCGTCTACTTCTTCCAGCCAGCCCCTAAGGTCTTGATAGTCCATATTTTCCCCCGTATACTCACATTATTGCTAGATATCGATAATGGTATATGTAATTATACCAGAATATTGGAATACCCCGAATTGACGCTGAAACACAGTCATTCTTCCTGGAGGTTGGACAGAAGATTTTCATAGTAGTCCAGTGACTCTGGATTCACCAGGGCATCGCGGTTGGTTACCGGACGGCCGTGGATAATGTTGGTCACGGCGCTCTCCACCTTCTTCATGTTCAGTGTGTAGGGGATGTCCGGCACGGCGATAATCCTGGCCGGGACATGGCGCGGTGATGCCTTATCCCGGAGGGTGACCCTGATTTTTCTCTGTAACTCGTCGTTCAGTACACTACCCGGCGCCATCTTGACGAAGAGAAGTACTCGCTGGTCACCTAACCAGTCCTGTCCTATTGCCAGGCTATCGGCTATTTCTGGTATGGTATCCACCTGATTGTATATTTCAGCGGTGCCGATACGCACCCCGGAAGGTTTTAGAACAGCATCGGACCGCCCGAAGAACGTCACACCTTTGGTATCGCTATTCTTCATAACATAGTCACCATGGCGCCATACTCCGGGATATACGTTGAAATAAGCATCACGGTATTTACTACCATCCGGATCATTCCAGAAATAGAGGGGCATGGACGGCTCGGGGCTTTCACAAACGAGTTCCCCGAGGCTGTCAGTTACCGGATTCCCCGTTTCGTCATAGCATTGGCACTTCATAGCCAGGCCCCAGCCTTGCAGTTCGCCGGCGTAGACGGGCTGTATTGGGCTGCCGATGGCAAAGCATCCGTTGATATCAGTACCCCCGGCTATGGAATTGAAGTGCAGGTCTTTCTTAATAGACTCATAAACATACTCAAATCCTTCTTTGGACAGGACCGAGCCGGTCTGCAGGATACATCGCAGTGCCGAAAGGTCATAATCGCGACCTGGATTTACTCCTTCGCTTCGTAGCAGATTAATATAGCTTGCACTGGTCCCGAAATGGGTTATTTTTTCTTCCTGGGACATCTGCCACATGGCTCCGATATCAGGGTAGGCAACATTGCCGTCATATAAGATTATCTTGGCGCCGATACCCAGTGAACTGATAAGCCAATTCCACATCATCCAGCTACAGGTAGTGATGTAGAAATGCGTATCCTCCCGCCTGAGGTCGGCATGAAGGATGAGTTCCTTGAGATGGTTGATGAGAAGACCTCCCCCGCTCTGCACTAGGCACTTCGGTTTGCCCGTGGTACCAGAGGAGAACATGATAACGGCCGGATGATTGAAGTCCAGCTGTTCAAATTCAATCTCATGTTGATTCTCCCCCGCAATAAAATCATCATAAAATATCGCATTAGGAATATGGCTGATACTGGAACCCTCCTCCGTATAACGAACGACAACGACCTTCTTGAGAGACGGGATACCCCGGGTAATTTCGTCGACATTGGCTAGAGAGCTGAATTTTTTAGCCTTGTAATAATAGCCGTCAACGGTAAACAGCACCTTGGGCTCGATTTGAGTCAGGCGGTCCAGCGTAGCCTGCGCGCCGAGGTCGGTGGCGCAGGAAGCCCAGACGGCACCGATGCTGGTGGTAGCTAACATGGCAATGGCAGTTTCCATGAGATTGGGCATATACGCGGCTACACGGTCGCCCGGTTTAATACCGATATCACGTAAAGCTCTGGCAAGTCGTGCCACGGCATCGTATAGCTCGGCATAAGTCATCCGGGCGGATTTCTGAGTCTCCCCACGGAAGATAAAAGCTATGTTGTCATCCCGATATCTCAACAGGTTCTCGGCGAAGTTTAATCTTGCCCCGCCGAACCACTTAGCCCCGGGAA
>CAYVPT010000403.1:0-2384 GCA_964453865.1 uncultured Dehalococcoidaceae bacterium | reverse complement strand
CTTTTCATACCCTGGATGAATATCAATTCCATGCTCATCAGCACCGAGAACCAACCCACCCGGCGCTTCATGGCCGATAGGGCCCGCAAGTGGAAGTCGCAACTCGAGGCAATGCACGGTAGAGAAGATATACTGGCCAGAAAAAGACAGCCGGCAAAATAGAAAATACAGCATCGGTTGCAGGACGCTCCGTAGTCATTGGTCTCATCCCTTGACTGCGGAGCATCTTTTTTTGGTACTATTTGCATTTGGTTGTTTTTTAACTCACCCCCTTTATCCCCCTCTCGAACAGGTTTATTCTTTTAGCTCGTTTTTCTATGATGTTCAAGAGGGGGAGTTATCTTTTGAGAGGGGCTTACGCCCCTCTCTGCGGAGACTCCCCTTTTTAGGGAGGGGTCAGGGGTGAGGCTTGAACGTATCAACCAAATGCAAACGGATCTAAAAAAAACGAAAAAGAGCTGGCTGAAGTAGCTTTAGTCTGGCTGCCTCCCATAGCTGGTGCAGGGTGGGCATGCAGTTTAGTCTCTAGAGATGATTCCTGCTTTTTATCGGATTATTTTAGCGGTTCTTTGGAAAAGTCTTTTGCCAGACCGGAGAGTAATGATACCGATTTCCGTCGCAGGCCGATGAAAACCTCGACGAGTTCCGGGTCGAATTGCGTGCCGGCGTACCTTCTCAACTCTTGAAGCGCTTCTTCCTTGGACATCCTGCCTTTTTTATAGCTGCGTTCGGATGTCATGGCGTCATACGCATCCGCAACTGACATGATGCGTGCGTCGAGGGGTATATTCTCTCCCTTCAGTCCCCGGGGATACCCGGTACCGTCATAGTGTTCGTGATGGAGAAGCACCGCGTCGATGCAGCCCCTCAGACCGACGATGTACTTGAGGATGCCGATTCCCATCTCGGGGTGGTGTTTCATAATTTCCCATTCTTCATCGGTGAGTGGTCCGGCCTTGGTAAGAATACTGTCGGGAATACTGAGCTTGCCGATATCATGCAGTAATGCCGCCGCCCTGATTCTCTTGATTCCTTCTCTGGTATAGCCCACGGCCGACGCCAGTTCGGTGGCGTACCGGCTTACTGATTTCGAATGCCCGTAGGTATAATGGTCTCTCGTATCGACGGTTGCCGCCAGGGCGTAGACAATATTCTCGATAGCATTGGTATCATCCTCTTTCAGTGTGGTTTCCGGTGTTATAGGTTCCGAAGACTCGAGTTTACTGGCCAGGCATACCCGGTTCCTCCCGGCCGCTTTGGCGGCATAAAGGGCATTATCAGCCGCCTGGAGAAGCGTTTCCCGCGTAATGCCGTCGCTACGCCAGCAGGCAATGCCGATGCTGCAGGTCAGCATGATGCCCTTCTCGTCCATCGAGGTCTGCAGTCCCTCGCGGATTCTTTCGGCAACCATCTCGGCGCCTTCTGCGGAAGTCCGGAGCAGGATAACGGCAAACTCGTCGCCCCCGTACCGTGCGCCGACATCCGAGGTTCTGATGCAGCTCCTGATAAGCTGCCCGAACTCCTTTAGAATCTCATCTCCCATGGCGTGACCGTAAATGTCGTTATATGTCTTAAAGAAGTCCAGGTCGATAGTTAGTATGGCGAAACCGTCGTCGGAGAGAGCGCTTTTTTCGATTTCCTGGTTGAAACGCTCCTGGAAGTAGCGGTGATTACGCAGACCCGTTAACTCGTCGGTATCCGCCTTTTCCTTGGCCAGGGCGTATATCTGGGCATTCTCGATAGCCACGGCCGACTCCCTGGACAGCGTGGTAACCAGGTCGATATCGTCACGCGTATAGTGACCGTTTGATTGCTTCCGGCTTAAAGAAATAATACCCACCAGTGTTTGTTTACTTATGATAGGGCACAGGAGTTCGATATTGCTGATGCCGATAGCTTCCCGTTCTTCCGGCGGCAGGCTGCTGAATTCCGGGGCGTTTTCCAGGTTGCTCCGCAGGAGTACCCCTTTACTTTCGAGCCAGCGGATATACGGGCCGTCCTGCGTTATCGTCATCGGAACGATTGGTTCTTCCTCGCTCAGTCTGGCAACGTATTTGGTGGAGTAACCGTCTACGGAAGGCAGTAACAGGTCTACCTGCCTGGCTTGAATCACTTTTACCAGCGGCCCTAACAGCGCATTCGCTATTTCCTCTATGTTAATGAAGGTACTCGTTTTGCCGGCAAAATCGAGCAGCATTTTACGGTGCAGGTACCGGTTCCCGTAAAAGAGCCTGTCGGCGCCTCTGTCCAGCGCGGCCTTTACCCAGTTGAACAGACAGGCGAACAGTACCACCATAATCACAGTGGCCGGTATGCCCAGCTGCGGGGGCAGCAAACGTAATAAATTACTTAAAACCAGCAATAATGCCAGGTAAGCCAGGGTG
>CAYVPT010000402.1:0-2391 GCA_964453865.1 uncultured Dehalococcoidaceae bacterium | reverse complement strand
GTCGAGGCAGGAGGGCTACAGTCGGAAGTCATCGGCACGTTCACACAGTACCCACTGATGTTAGCCTGGGCAGTCACTATTCACAAGGGGCAAGGGAAGACATTCGACCGTGTGATTATTGATGTCGGCAGGGGCACCTTTGCCCACGGCCAGATGTACGTGGCGCTCAGCCGGTGCACCACATTGGGCGGTATCGTCCTGAAGAAGCCGGCGTTAAAGAAACACATCTGGACGAATTACCAGGTGATGGATTTCCTGACTAAATATCAGTACAGAAAAGCTGAGCAGTCCTGCCCGGTGGACGGTAAAATGGAGATAATCAAGAGAGCCATTCAGAACAAGGAGTTGCTGAAGATAGTGTATCTCAAGCCCAACGATGAGAAGACAACGAGGGTTGTCAGGCCAGAGGCCGTTGGGGAAATGGAGTACCGCGATAAAAAGTATCTCGGTATGCGGGCATTCTGCCTGAAGCGGAACGAGGAGAGAGTCTTCCGGATTGACCGGATACTGGAGATAAGAGAGGTATAAGCGGAGCTTAACAAAGAGGTAACGTTCCTTGGCAAAGATTGTATTAGATTTACATGAAATTTATAACAAGGGTTTCACGATTGATGCTGAACTCAACCGGGTTATTGCTGAAGCCGTGGAGAAGAAAATTGCTCTCGTAGAGATTATTCCCGGCAAGGGGTCAGGTCAGCTAAAAAAACGAGTATTACGATTCCTGAATCAGCCGGAAATAAAAAGCCAATATCATCGGCTTGAGAAAGACGACAAGAATTTTGGCAGGATTTTCTTACATTTTAAACACTAGTCAACAATCGCTTGATTTTTTCAATCTCGGCAAAAAGGTTCGTTTTTAGTAATAAACAAAGGATCGGTTTTTTCTTGTATGAGCTGAATGAAAATCAAAAATAGCGTTACGCTAAAGCCAGTATAAGATGTACCATCAGGCTCGATTTAATAAAATATGAAACACCCTTCAAAGGTACGCTCGCTTATACGTTCAGTAATGGGCTTATTTGTCACTAAAAAACCCAATGTTACGTTCTTAAACCATAAAGATGAGTATTTTAAGAACTACTTTTTTAACAAGAAATTATGTGATGGCATCGAACTGGTCGCTAAAATAGAAGGCTCCAGCAAAAAAGACGCAGCCGAACTGCTGATGAAAGCCGGTCTTTCCAGTTACATGGGTGATAAGCTAACCGAGTTTATTAAAAGCGAACGCGCCGCCCGGGAACAGAACCAGAAAGTAAATATTCCCCGTTTCATCCGGGAAATCCGAAGGTTAGCTAGGGAAAAAGGCATGGATATTTCAAAATTCATCTCACGCTACTCAATCCGTCTTGTAACCCCTTTTTTTCGGTGTTCGATTGCTTCCCGGTGGGGTTAATACATAAGATGACATTCTATAAGGTGGTAAGAGGTTGAACAAAAAGATGAATTGTTACTTTATCGTACTCCAAGGTGATTTGTTAACTAGAGAAAAAGAGGTAACTTATTAGGGTTTCCACTACGTAACCAGCTATAATGAGCGTAAATGAAATGGTATGATGTGGTTACTCCCATTTACGATCGAGTAATAAGTAGAATTTATCTGCCATACAGACAGGTAGCCGTTCAGACACTCCATCTTCAGCCTCGTTTCACTGTTCTGGACATTGGCTGTGGTACCGGCTTGAATTTCAACCTAATTCTAAATGAGATCGGCTCTCAGGGGATATTAATTGGCATTGATTCCTCAACAAAGATGCTTAATCGGGCACGTCAAAAAGTGAACCGTCAAAGATGGGGGAATATTCATCTTCTTCAATTGGATGCTCGCAAATTCACCCGTAACGATTTAAAAAATCTTACCGGAAACAGTATTAAAATAAATAGTATTATTTGTACCCTTGGATTCTCCGTATTTCCCGATTGGGAGGATGTTTTTGACCGATCATTCGACTTACTGGAAAATGGTGGACGTTATTGTATTATGGATATCTTCAATGATAAAGTTACCTTTAGAACTAGAATAGTGAGTATCCTTGCTAATTCCGATAATTCTCGCCAGATCTGGGAGCCTCTTAAGAAAAGATGCACGGATTATTCGGAAGAGAGATATTCAGTGACGCACGGTGATATTATTGTCGTTGCATCCGGTACTAAATCATAATAGAGATTAGCTTACTGCAAAACTAATAGCGATAAAATCGCTCCTTTTTCCCTCAACAGTTACGCGCCTAAGCTTCAGGTTTAAGAACCTACGAACCTTTTTATGCTACACAATCTGACGTTTCGTTGAGTCCCGCCGTCTCTCTAAGTCATCCAACCCCGTTAGCTATCTTGGTTCTACTGAACCTCATCAACCTTTTGACCTTTGATCAGGCGGGCCCAGGTTAGTGCCTC
>CAYVPT010000401.1:0-2392 GCA_964453865.1 uncultured Dehalococcoidaceae bacterium | reverse complement strand
GAACTTCTAAAAGAGAATTTCCCCCATCTCGAAGACCGGCCCATCCTTGCATACCTGTTTTAGTCCGTTCTTGGTTCTTATAGTACAGCCATAGCATACGCCCACCCCGCACCCCATCACTATCTCCAGCGAAAGCTGGACGGGTATCTTTTTCAGCTCCGGCATCCGCGCCATGCTCCGGTACATGGCTACTGGCCCGCAGGCGAATAACTGGTCGATTCCTTCGAGGTAATGCGGTATGAGCTGGGTTGCCATCCCTTTGAATCCCTCAGAGCCGTCGTCGGTGGCGCAGACCACGTTAAAATCTGCGGGATGCAGTCCTTCATTGAAAAGTCGCTGCGGCAGCGCTACCGGCAGGAGGTAATCGCAGGTCAACGCCCCGTTGATGATGGTCACTTTCTTGCCCTCCCCGGCGGCGGTTTCCGCCAGGAAATACAGCGGGGCGATGCCCATGCCCCCCGCCACGAGCAAGAGATTCTTAGACTCTTGATTTATAGTGTAGCCGTTCCCCAGCGGCCCGAAGATATCCACCGTATCGCCTTTTTTAATCTCTGAGAGCCGGGCGGTGCCTTTCCCCACTATGCTGAACAGCAGCGCCAGTTGCCCGCCGTCTACCCTGTGGATGCTTAAGGGACGCGGCAGCACGGTATCTCCCCCGCACCGCACCATGACGAACTGCCCCGGTCTGGCTTGTTCGGCTACTCCGGGGGCTTCCAGCCACATCAGGCGCGTCTCCGGCATGGCCTCGATATTCGAGGTTACGGCGGCTCGAACCTGTTTCATGCCGGTTCCTTGTTCCGGTAATCGGGGAGGGGCTGGACGGTATATTTCCGGGTGAGGGAGGTTGTTGCCGCGGCTGCCCGGATGGTATCTATCGAGGTAAAGCAGGGGATGTGTTTCTCGGCGGCGGCGCGGCGGATATAGAAACCGTCCCGCAGCGGCGCGTTCCCCCCGGTGGTGGTATTGACCACTCCCGCGATGGTACCGTCGTTGATAAGGTCAATGATGTTGGGGTGCCCCTCGTCGAGTTTCTTACTCGTCATCCTCACCGGCAGGCCAGCCGTCTCTATCATAGAGGCAGTACCCTCGGTGGCGTAGAGCTTGTTGCCGCTGGCCGCCAGGTTCCTGATAATGGGCAACACTTCCGGTTTGTCTCTATCGGCGATGCTGAACAGGATGCCGCTCTCCGGTGGTATGGTTAACCCCGCTGCCAGCATCGCTTTAGCCAGCGCCGCCTCGAAGGTATAGTCGATGCCCATGACCTCGCCGGTCGATTTCATTTCGGGTCCGAGGTAGGTATCCACGCCTGTCAGCTTGGACATGGAGAACACCGGTGCTTTGACGGCCACCAGCTTTTTTACCGGCCAGAGACCGGTTTGATATCCCTGTTTTTTAAGGCTCTGCCCGAGCATAACCCCCGTGGCGACCTTTACCATGGGCACGCCGGTGACCTTGGAGAGGAAGGGCACGGTGCGGCTGGCCCGCGGATTGACCTCGATTATATAGATAGCCGAGTCTTTCCCGTCGCTGCCGGGCATGATGACGAACTGGATATTCATCAGTCCCCTGGTTTTTAACGCCAGCCCGACCCTCACGGAATAGTCTATGATAGTCTCGATTTCTTTCGGGGTGAGGTTGACTCCCGGGTAGACTGCCATGGAGTCGCCGCTGTGCACCCCGGCACGCTCGATGTGCTCCATGATACCGGGAATTAGAATCGTCTCACCGTCGCCGATGGCGTCCACCTCCGCCTCTTTTCCCTGGAGGTATTTATCGATGAGGACGGGGTGCCCGGTGTCCAGCTCCATCGCCAGTCCCATATAGCGCACCAGCTCGGTGGCGTTATGGACGATTTGCATGGCGCGCCCGCCGAGGACATAGCTGGGTCTTACCAGCACCGGGTAACCGATGAGCTCGGCTACTTTCAGTCCTTCGTCGAGTGATGTCACCCCGGCGCCGGGCGGCTGCGGTATCGATAGCTCGTCGAGGAATAGTTCGAACCTTTTTCTGTCTTCGGCCAGTTCGATGGCGTCGGCGCTGGAGCCGATAATGGGCATGCCGGCGCGGGAGAGGGGCTGCGACAGGTTTATCGCCGTCTGCCCACCGAACTGGACAATCGATGGCGGGGGCGTTGTAAAACCGGAGCGCCGGTTGGTGCTGCTCTCGTTCTCCAGTATATCCCGCACGCTTTCCTCGTCCAGCGCCTCGAAGTAGAGTCTGTCCGACGTATCGAAGTCGGTAGAGACGGTCTCCGGATTGGAGTTAATCATAATGCTTTTATAGCCGGCGTCCTGCAGCGCCCAGGCAGAATGCACCGAGCAATAGTCGAACTCAATACCCTGCCCGATGCGTATCGGCCCGCTGCCGATGACGACCGCTTTCCGGACGTCCT
>CAYVPT010000400.1:0-2393 GCA_964453865.1 uncultured Dehalococcoidaceae bacterium | reverse complement strand
CAGACCGAGACCGTCTGCCACATTACGATGATGCCCATGGATGGTTCGGGCAATGCCGGCGCTTCCGGCAAAGCCCTGCCCTGCTGGGAAATCAAGATATTCGACGAAAACGACAACGAACTGCCCCCCAGACGTGAGGGAGAAATCGTCACGCGCGGACCGATAATGACCGGTTTCTATAACCAGCCGGAAGCCACCGCTAAAGTAATCAGAAACGGCTGGCTGCATACCGGCGATATCGGTAAACTCGACGAAGACGGACTCCTTTACATCACCGGACGGAAAAGAAGGATGCTTATCCTGAAAGGTCAGAATATTTTCCCCGGCGATATCGAAGAAGTGCTGGCGGCGCATCCCAAGATAGCCGAAGTCAGGATACTGGGCGTCATCGACCTGATACGCGGCGAAACGGTCAAAGCCCTGGTAAAACTTAAGCCGGGAGAGACCGCCAGCGAACAGGAGATACGACATTACTGCCAGGAACACATGGCCGACTACAAACTGCCGCGTGAAGTAGCTTTCGTTGATGTGATGCCTGAAGTTATACCCCTGTGGAAGCGACCGAAGAACCTGGAAATGGCCGACCTCACAGCAGAAGGCACAGGCTAGCATTCCAGAGCACGATGCCACCGTAACCGGCCACCGACACCCAGGTTGTGATAACCGCCACCTTTGGAAAGCGCCGGTAGACATCCCAGAGGATAAAAGCTACCAGCAGGGCACCGACCACCTTGAGTACCATAAAGCCGATATCCCCTACCAGCGGCTGCAGGAAAGGGTTGATTTCCCGGGCCAGTCCCTGGCCAAGTAGAAATTCGGTCAGCAATCCGTCCAGGATGATAAAACCAATCAGCGTACCGAGAAGGATTTTCATTTTATTTTTGCCAATTGGCGCAACAATTTTCATAACAACAGCTTATCCCCTTTATATTTGATATATTGTTAACTAGATTATAATGTTCAGCATCGACGGCAGGACGCGAAAACGCGCCGGTATCTCTCCGAGCAGTTCGCCGTCAGCCTGAAGCTGCATCTTTCCAGACAAGGACTCGACCTCGACTTCCTTGGCCCTTTTCATGGTCACCTTGGGGTGAGTCAGGTGGGTGCCCTTATAGATACGCGGTATCGACCAGAGAAGGTCGGGCTTGCTCAGGTCACCGACAATCATGACGTCCAGCAAGCCGTCGGCGAGTTCGGCGTGAGGTGCGGTGAACATGCTGCCGCCGCCATACCGGCCGTTGTTCATAACCACCGTACAGACCCGCATATCCAGCGATTCTCCATCCATCTCGATGGAGATATCATGGTTCCGATAAAACATCAGGGTAGCAAATATTCCCAGAAGATAGGATGGTACAGCCCCCAATGATTTAAACTGCTGGGTAGTACGCCTGACTATCTCGGCGTCAAAGCCGAAACCGGCAAAGTTAACGAAAAGGCGTTCCTCCTGGCGACCGTCTTTCGTGTATGCAACGATACCGAGGTCGACAACACGCTTTTTCAGCCTCAAAAGACAGCGGCAGGCATCTTCGCTACGGCGGGGTATTCCAACGGTACGGATATAATCGCTGCCGGTCCCCGTGCTGACGATGCCCAGGGTGGTATCCCTGATATTACCGGAGGTGTAAAGCCCATTGACAATCTCGTTGATGGTGCCATCGCCGCCGACGGACACCACCATATCATAGCCGTTCCTGGCCGACTCCCTGGCCAGCTCGATGGCGTGACCGGGGGCCTCGGTAATATCATAGTCAAAGTGCAGTCCGTTGCCCCGGAACATGTCCATAATCCGCGGCCATTCCCGGCCAGTCCTGCCGGCACCGGCCACCGGATTAACGATAACTTTAGCGTATGATGAACTCAAGTTGTTCCCCGTTCCCCAGAGCTTTCCGTATCCGCTAACTATTCTTCACGAGTATATCACGTTAATGTAAGAGTAATCCTTATAAGGTTAGAGTTACTGTTAAGTTCATGTTAAGTTATCATAATAAATTTATAAAGGTTTTTCAACTCCACTCGGCGGCACCCGCCCAAACCCGCGCCATCTCCTGACCCAGTTGATGGTTTTCTTTCATTTCCAGTCGCGGGTCCACATTGAAAAGCTTGACTGCCTCATTCCGGGCTTTCTCGAGGAGAGCCACATCGGAGATTTTTGCCATACGCAGGTCGGGCAGTCCGCTCTGCCGCGTGCCGAAGAACTCGCCCGGACCCCGCATTTTAAGGTCTTCCTCGGCCAGCTTGAAGCCGTCCTGCGTCTTCTCTATTATGTCAAGCCTTTGCCGGGCGACCTCGGAGGGATTTTCCGCCAGCAGCATACAGTAGCTCTGCTCTTGGCCCCGCCCTACTCGACCGCGGAACTGGTGCAACTGGGAAAGCCCGAAGCGGTCGGCGCT
>CAYVPT010000399.1:0-2399 GCA_964453865.1 uncultured Dehalococcoidaceae bacterium | reverse complement strand
TGTTCGGGGAGCAGCTTCCCTATGATGTCCTGGAGGAAGCTGCAAACCACGCCAGGGCCGCCGACCTCTTTATCGTCATCGGCTCCACGCTGGTGGTCCACCCGGCCGCATACATGCCTATCTACGCCGTGCAGTCCGGGGCGAAACTCGTCATCATCAATCTCAGTGATACGCCCATGGACCCCCAGGCGGCTGTCGTCATTAACGCCAAGGCCGGAGAGACGATGGCAAAAGTATCGGCTGCGGTCAAAGAAAAAACCGCACCCTGAGTCCGGGGGACTGGTTTAATGATTTAGAACTGACTAAAAGGAAAAATTTATAATAACTGGAAAGGAGAAAATATTTAATGCCTGAGACAAAATATGGCAAACATATAATTCGAGAGCCTTTTCATAAGGCAACAGAAGACTTTATTGGCGCATCGATATTCACACACACCGATGAAGATAAGGCGGGGGTGGTCTATGAATATCATTGTATTAATCAGGCCGGCTGGGCGATTAAAGATAGCCGTATTCACGATACCTGGGAACTGCTTTGCTTCCTGGGGGGAAACCCGGAGAATATTACTGATTTAGGGGCGGAAGTCAGCATATGCCTGGGTGATGAAAAGGAGGAACACATCATCACCAGCGCCACTATAGTCTCCATTCCGCCGGGATTGAAGCACTGTCCCATTACTGTTAGGCAATATGCCAAACCCTTCGTATTACTCAGGATATCAACAACCAAGGAATATGAAAATAGACTGCATTCAGAAGCCGATAGCGTGGGTGTCTTTGATGTAAAAGGCATGAAAGAGGGCAGCCCTGTTACTAAAGATGGTAATAAATACTGGATGAATATTATTCAAGGACCTTTTTATGTGGAAGCCGAACCGGGATGGGCCGGTACATCGATATGGGCTCACCACAACGAGTATAAAAATGGAACGACTCTGGGTTACCACTGCGTAAATTCAACCTACCAGGCGCCGTTTACTCATTCCCATAATTTCCACGAATTACTTTGCTTCATCGGAGGTAACCCCGAAGATGTCACCGATTTAGGTGCAGAAGTCAGTATTCGCCTTGGTGATGAACTTGAAGAACATGTCTTCAATACCGCGGCGATTGTCTCCATGCCGCCGGGCCTGAAACACTGTCCGTTAATCGTCAGGAACGTCACCAGGCCCCTCGTTTTCCTGGAGGTTTCGATGACAAATGACTTCGCGGCTAACCCTTCTAAAGAAGAATAACTCTCGGAAGAATGAGAGATAGTCTGCCGACTTCGTGACGCAGCAGCATTTCCGTGTCCTGTCAATCGCCGATGACTATTCATGTGAAAGCCCGGACATGGAAGCAGAAGTGACTTTATTCTATACTCCCACGTCTTTTAATAGTTTGATTTTACCATCGTAACTGGGTTAGAATATCACGTTAGCGATTCATTAAAATTTCTTTGGAGGTATGGAGTGAACACTACTGATTTTCTCAATATTGCCTCGGCAATCTGTCCCGATAGGACCGCCATGGTCTTTGAGGACAAGAGGTATACCTTCGGCCAGCTTAGCGAGCGCACCAACCGCCTGGCTAACGCCCTTTTGAAGCTGGGCGTTCAGAAAGGAGATCGCGTCTCTTTTTTGCAGGTCAACTGCAACCAGTGCGTCGAGACCTATTTCGCTGTGGCCAAGACGGGCGCCATCTACCTGCCGATGAACTTCCGTGCCAAGGAAAAGGAACTTGCCTACATGCTCAATACCGCTGAGGCTGTTACGCTGATTGCCGGCGAGCGTTATGTCCCCATGATTCAGTCCATACGCCCTGAGCTGAAAACTTTGAAAAACCTGATATCCATCGAGAAAAAGCACGAGAACATGTTGTTCTACGAAGACATTATCAAAGATGCTTCCGCCGACGAGGTAGAGGCGAAAATCGACGATGATGATACTACCATCCTGATGTATACCGCCGGTACCACCGGCTTTCCCAAGGGCGTTATGCTCTCTCACAACAGCTTTACAGGTTATGTACTGGAAAACGTTACCCCACCCGACCCCGATATCGAGGAACGCAATATCCTCACCGTACCGCTCTATCACGTTGCCGGCATCCAGGCGATGATGGCGGCTATCTACGGAGCGCGCACGCTGGTCATGGAGCGCCAGTTCGAGCCGGAGGAGTGGATGACCCTGGTGGAAACGGAGAAAGCCAACCGCGCCATGATGGTGCCCACCATGCTCAAGCAGCTCCTCGACCACCCCGATTTCAAGAAGCACGATTTGAGCAGCATCAAGGTCATCACCTACGGCGCTGCTCCCATGCCTCTCCCCGTTATCCGTAAGGCTATGGAGGAATTCCCCAACGTCAGCTTTATCAATGCCTTCGGCCAGACGGAGACCGCCTCCACCATTACCGCCC
>CAYVPT010000398.1:0-2401 GCA_964453865.1 uncultured Dehalococcoidaceae bacterium | reverse complement strand
GATAATGGAGCTATACACGATAACCGGCCGCGAGGATATCTGCTCCTTGAGGTCAATCTCAGCCACTTTCTCGCCGGTAGCTGCCTTGAGGACGTAGACATAGCCGTCAAGACAACCGGTGTAAATCATATCGTTATAGACCACCGGCTCAGCCCAGAACCAGTTACTACCGGTGAATTTCCATTTAAGACTGCCGTCGGATGCATTCAGGGCGTATAAATCCCGGTCCAAAGAACCGATGATCACCATATTATGATACAACAGGGGCGTGGCGATGATGGAACCTTCCGTGGCATACTCCCACTTTTTATTGCCATCTGAAATATTCAACGCGTAGATTTTTTTATCAAAAGAGCCGATGTAGAGGGTATCGCCGTCAACAGCCGGCGTGCCCCATATCTTATCACCGGTCTCGTAGCTGTACAGGTAATCACCGGTTTCGGCATCCAGAGCGAAAACAGTACCTTCGGCATCTTTATTGTCGATTTCACCGCTGGAACAACCAAAAATTATCTTATCCTGAGCGACCACAAGCCCACCGACAACAGGCGGGATGTAAGAATCCCGGGGGTATACCCAGCGCGTCGCCAGATTATCGATGTTACAGGCATAGATTTTGCCGTTATATCCAGCCATATAGACAAGTTCGCCGGATACTACCGGGGTACCGTAGACAGCTACTCCCCCCGCTCCAGCGCCACAACCTCCCCCGCCCATCATTGGAGAGCAACTGAACAGTCCCGGTTGGCTTATGGCTTTAAGAGCCTCCGACCAGAGCCGGCTTTCGTTGGTTAGATTAATCGCTACCAGACGGCCTTCCTGCGAGCCCACGTACAGAACATCATCGGATACGGTTCCCCCCGACCAGCCGATGGACGCCAGGCCTTTGACACAGCTTAAACCGACCAGGCTAATGGTAATAATCAATGCCAGCAGCAGCACTACCCGGCCGATGTTCCATTTTCCTCTCAATTCGATAATATTCTCCTCATTAAATAAGCCTGCGTGTCACGGGACCGGGTCATAACCGCCCGGGTGAAACGGATGGCAGCGCGTAATACGCCGGATACCCAGATAAATCCCTTTAAACAGACCGAATTTACCGATGGCTTCATAAGTATACTGAGAGCAGGTCGGCGAGAAGCGACAGGCCGGTGGTAGCACCCGTGACAGGGTAAGCTGGTAGATTCTAATTAACTCCAGGGCTAACGCCTTCATATACCCCCACAGATAGTCCCGCCTGGTTCAACAGGTTCCTGACACATTTTTCCAGGCTTTTATAATCCGCCTGCGCCGCCGGCATACGAGCAATAATAACGACATCCCAGCCCTTCTGTAAAGGTGCCCGCCGTAATATCTCACGCAACCGACGTTTTATTCTGTTTCTGACCACGGCTTTGCCGACACGCTTACCAATCGCAAAGCCGTATCTGGTTAATTCAAGTTCGTTGGGCAAAGCTCTAACTACAACCTCCCTGCCTGCCCATGACCCGCCATTTTCATATACGAGTTGAAACTGTACATTCCTGGTAAGATAGCGTTCTTCCCTCACTCTACTTAACCCGGACGCAGCAAGATGCCTTTAAACAACAGCTAATCTCTGCCGCCCCTTTAATCGTCTTGATTTCAAGACAGCCCGACCGCCACGCGTGCTCATCCTTTTCAGGAAACCATGCTTGCGTTTCCTGGGAATTCGCTTCGGTTGATAGGTTCTTTTCGGCACTTTTACTCCCTGTTAATACTACAACGTTTTCTGGAGAAATGGAAAGTTTGAGAGCGGTTAACCAGCGATATTAGCCTTTCAGACCGACGCCGCCCGTTTTATGAACGTGAGCCGCGACAAACGGCAGCAAAGCCAGATGTCGCGCTCTCTTGATGGCGGTAGTCAGGGCGCGCTGGTGTTTGGCGCAGGCACCGGTTTTTCGACGGGGGGAGATTTTCCCTCTATCTGATATATAGGGACGCAGTATAGCCACGTCTTTATAGTCGATGTGCTCAACTTTATCACGGCAGAAGAAACAGATTTTCCGCTTGGGTATATACCTGGCCCTCCCCGTTCTCCTCGGTCTGGTGTCTCTAGATTGTGTCATCCTGTCCTCATTATCGTTATTTTATAAATACTCGTTAATTAAAACGGAAGGTCTTCCGGCTCCAGCTCAGCCGCGCCGGCTTCGCTAGCTTCATCCGGTTTCTCCTCCGAAAGCGGCGCAGCGCCCCGCCTATCCAGGAAGATAACCCGGTTGGCAATTACTTCTATTCTCGAATGTGGCTGCCCGTCCTGGCTTTCCCAGTTATGGGTGTGTATCCTTCCCTCGGCGTAGACGAGTCTGCCTTTGGCCAGAAACTGATTGCACTGCTCGGCGAGCCTGTTCCAGGCCACTACACTAAACCATTCCGTCTC
>CAYVPT010000397.1:0-2403 GCA_964453865.1 uncultured Dehalococcoidaceae bacterium | reverse complement strand
AAAAGCGGCCTGGTACTTGAAGCCCTGCGCGCTACCATTTCCATCCCCGGCATCTTCACCGTAGTTAAGCGTGAGGGAAGAAACCTCGTCGACGGCGGGCTGACGACGCCGGTACCGGTACACGTGGTCAGACAAATGGGCGCCGACTTCATCATCGCCGTGAACGTCAACCCGGATATATCCAATCGGACAGGCGGCGTAAGCAGGAAACGCATCGAGGCGCACAAGGAACCCAATATCTTCCAGATAATGATGCAGTCGATATACATCACTACGAACGCCATAGCGCGACACAGCCTGGAACATGCCGATATCGTTATCGAGCCGGACCTGTTAAACATAGGCGCTGGGGACTTTCAGAAAGCCGGCGAGCTAATCAGCCAGGGACAGCAGGCCGCGCAAAAAGCTATCCCGGAGATCAAAGGAAAATTGGAGAACTTAATATGAAAGCTGCCCGGCTCTACGCCCAACTGGAAAAAGACTTTATCACACCGGCGTTAAGCGATGAATGGGCAAAATACATGGTGTCGATAGCCGATTTCCTCACCGAAAATTTCAAACAGCGCTCGATGGGACTGGTCTGCGATAACGCGTCAGAGATAAAGAAAGTATACACGGCGGTCTTTCCATCGAACAATGTTATGCAGTCCATCATAGATAAAGGTAAGAAAGAAGTCATGCTATTCGTGCACCACCCTTCGGTCTGGGACCTTGCCGGAAGCCCGCCGGGATTCCAGCAGATGGACAGAAGCCTGCTGGAAAAATTCAAGGAAAATAATATTTCAATCTACAATCTCCATGTCCCCCTTGATAACTACGGGGACTATTCTACCAGCGTAACTCTGGCTAAAGCCCTGGATCTGACCGATTTGCGACCTTTTTTAGAATATTTCGGTGGTATAGCCGCTGTCTTCGGTAAAACAGAGCTAGATACGCTCAAGGAAATGCAGGAGAAATTCGCCGTCTTCCTCGGTCACCAGGCCAGCCTTTACCAGTACGGATCCGATAAGATAAAGAATGGAATCGTGGCCGTTGCCGCCGGTGGCGGTAACCTCGTTGAGGTGCATGAAGAAATCGCCCGCGAGGGTGTAAATCTCTTAATTACGGGCATAACCGTAAAAACTCCCAATACTCTGAAAGCTCACGATTTAGCACAAGAAAATAAAATCAATATTCTGGGCGGTACGCACTATTCCACCGAGAAACCGGCCTGCCAGGCTATGTGCGACTATTTCCGGAAACTGGGTTTGCCCTCCGAGTTTATCGAAGGTACTCCGGGTCTGGAGGATTTGTAACATAATCTGATACTAATTCTCCCCATCACCCAAGTGAAGCTTTAGGGCGTATTGAGGCAGCGGTAAATGAAATGTGATACTGTTGGGCATTTTCTTCTTGCTTTGAAATAGAGAGGTAAAAATGTGGGGGGTGAGAAATATCAAGCTTTAGAAGCAAGTCTTGATATTATTATTAACAAGAAATGGCCTGCACTTATGAGAATAACCCATAGTCCTTCGGGAATACTATACCATTGATCCCCACTTACGGCTATTTTTATCACAACTACAATAGCGCTTACAAGTACGATTAGCGAAATTATCCTCTCAACTAAAACTGCAGGTTTGTTGAGAATTTTATTTTTAGTCGGACTACCTGTCTTGTTTATCAGTTTTTGGTTTTGAGTTATTTTTCGTATTGATGGTAACAAAATAAAGAAACTCCAACCTATTGTACCAATGAATAACATTGTGGATTGAATAATATCCCCGTAGACAAATTCCAGGAAAGCTGCAATAAGACCAATCGGTGTAGAAATGAATAGTAGTAAATAGAAAGTACGTTTTTCATACGCGTGTGTCAACACCAGTAACATTTCATCATTTGGTAATAATCTCATGTATAACTATCCGCTGTGGTAGAATCTAGCCTGTTTTATGCTAAGAGGTACCGTTAAATAATCACGCCAATTTTTTTATTTATACAGTTAGTGATTTTACTGCTCCCTCTATCCTCGCCAAAGCCTCCTGCAATATAGACCGGGGGCAGGCGATATTCATCCGCTGGAAGCCGGAACCGCCCAGACCGAACATGAAACCGTCATCGAAACCCACCCTGGCCTGTTCTCTAAAAAGCTTCTGTAAAGCTTTATCATCCAGACCTGACAAACGGCAGTCCAGCCAGAGCAGGTAGGTGCCCTGCGGTTTTATAAGTTTTATCCTCGGAATGTGTTCCTTGAAGTAAGTCATGGCGAACTCCAGGTTGCCCCGAAGGTAGTCGAGAAGCTGCTCCAGCCATTCGTCCCCGTAGCGGTAGGCTGCTTCCATAGCCGTCAGGCCGAAGAGATTTATACCGGGGACGATGCCGGACTTGACATCGTTAAACCTTTCGCGGAGTTTTTTATCCGGT
>CAYVPT010000396.1:0-2405 GCA_964453865.1 uncultured Dehalococcoidaceae bacterium | reverse complement strand
ACTGCTTGATGTTTTTGCCGGCCACCGTAACCAGATTACATCGACCAAGATATATCCCGTTATTTCCCGGTACGGCTCACTCACCATTTTCTGCGTGCAGAACCAGAGCGGGATGATATCCGTTAAAAACAACCAGTACAACTACTTCGAGGAAGCCGAGGGCAGGCTTGACGACGAAATTTTTGAAGAGCAATACAAGACAAAATCGCTGGCCTGCTACGCCTGTCCCCTGAGATGCAGTCACCGCTACCGGATTAACTCTGGTCCGTATTCCGGGGTCTGGGGCGAGGGACCCGAGTTTTACATGATGGCCGGATTCGGGCCGGCCGTAGGCAATGCCGACTGGGATTTAATTCTGGCGGCTAATACGCTTATTAACCGGTACGGCCTGGACGTCGGCTCTACCAGCGGCTATACCGCCTGGCTGATGGAGCTGTGGCAGAGAGGGATTATCGATGCTAAAGACACCGGCGGGCTGAACCTGGACTGGGGCAATAAGGAATCGATACTGACCCTGATACACCAGATGGCAAAAAACGAGGGTCTGGGCGGCATGATAGGGCAGGAAGCCTCCGGGGCAGCCGGGATAATCGGTAAAGATTCGGCACGCTATCTCTATACCCAGCGCGGTATGATGCACGAAAGCCCCGAGAATACGCGAGCTTCCCGGGCGACAACCTTGGCGGCGGCTACGTCGAGTCGCGGCAGCGACCATCTTAAAGGCAGGTGCGCCCTGGAATTCTTTGCCATGCCTCCCGAAGTACTGGCCAGGATATACGGCAAACCCGTCGCCTCGGACTTCAGGTCGTGGGATGGAAAGGCATGGATGGCGGTCTGGACGCAGCACTTCACCACGGTCGCCGATTCCCTCGGGTACTGTAAGTTCGCCACTATCTGGCCCGGCTCCACTCATAATCTCAACTACCCGCAATTCTGCGAGACAATCAAAGCCGTCAAGGGATGGGACGTCACTCCCGAGGAGCTTATGGAAACCGGGGAGAGAATCTGGAACCTGGAGAGGATGTTCATTGAGCGTGAGACCGGCGTCCTGAGAGAAGGCGATATACCGCCCTCGATATATTTTGAGCCGCAGCCCCTGGAGCCGTTGCAGGGAGAGAAAATCGACCGTGCCGAGTATGAGAAGAGGCTCGATGAATACTACGGAATCCGGGGCTGGACCAGGGAAGGCGCTCCCACCCAAGAGACATTAAAGAGGCTGAAACTGGACGGTGAACCGTCTCATTTGCTGTGAAATTTAAGGAGGATTATCCGGTGGCACAGAAGACTTTTTTCATACGTTCCGAGTTTTGTTCCGGCTGCGGAATTTGCCAGCTGGCCTGTTCCCTGGTAAAGGAAAAAGAGGCTAATCCCGCTATGTCTAGGGTAGTCATTAAGAGACAGGTTCTTGACGGCCTGATGGTCCCCCATATTTGCGTCAACTGCAAGCAGCCCGCGTGCATTGATGCCTGCCGGCGTAAGGCTATTATTAAAGATGCCGAAACCGGATGGGTAACTATAGACAGAGAGAAATGCAACAATTGCGCTCTATGCGTCGGGGCCTGTCCCTTCAACGCTATTGTCATAGCACCGGATGAACAGGTGCTGCTTTGTGATGTTTGCGGCGGCAATCCGAAATGCGCCGAAATGTGTCCTACCGGGGCGATTCAGTTCGCCGACCGCACGCAGGGCGTTGTCGGCCCTACCGATACGGCCGCGGTTGATATCTGGAAGTGAACGGTCGGGGCGGGCTGATTTTTAACCGCCGACCTTCTAAACCCCGTGTAGCCTAGAAAAAGCAGATGGTATTAGTCTTTTTATTTTTTATCCCGCTTAGTGAAATTTTGACCTATGATAACGGAATCAAAAGATTCTGCGAACATGATATGACCGAACATAATCGGTTTATCGACCCGCTTGAAATTGAGCGGACAATGCGGCACGTTCCCGGGGACATATACCCAGGTGGTATCCTTGATGACATGCATTTCTGCATCCTTGCCTTCACCAAGCGTAAACTCGACCTCGGCCCCGAATTCTTTAAAGTTCATCGGGTCGCCGCCGATAAAATACAGGATTTCGGCAACGGCGTGCTGGTGGGGTTGAGGTATCATAAAGAAGGGACTGTAAATGGGGCGCAGCACCTGTACCAGGGGCTCATCCCACCCTTTGACGCGTTCATGCTGTCCTATGCCTATATATACCGGCGCATCAGCAGGAGTACCCGGATGATTTATTCCCCATGGTTTTGTTAAGAAATATTTATCATATTTTCCCTTAGCCATTTGTTATCTCCTTCCTTTATTTCCAGATATTATTGATAAATCGAGAGAGTAACCAGATTTGAAACCGATATGGTCGGGGCGGGCGGATTTGAACCGCCGACCTTCTGAACCCCATTCAGACGC
>CAYVPT010000395.1:0-2413 GCA_964453865.1 uncultured Dehalococcoidaceae bacterium | reverse complement strand
ACTTCACTATCTACTGCACGACCAAGTTCGCTGTAACCGGCATGATGGAATGTCTGGCCACGGAGCTTCAGGACAGGAATATCGGAGTTTCCGTGTTATATCCCGGTCCGACGATGGGCAATCTCGGTTTATCTTCTTTTACGAACCGCCCGGAGCATCTCAGGAACGAGGGAGAGACCTGGCCGCCTAAACCGCCTGCCGGACAGGAAGGCCGGCCCCGGCGCCCGCCCGGGGACTTTAGCGTTGTCACGATGGACCCGGTAGAGACCGGCGAGCGCGTGATACGGGGCATCAGGCGTAACGACCTCTTCATCCATACCCATCCCGAGTTCACAAAAGGTTATATCGCCCGCCACGATGCCCTTGTCCGGGCTGTCCCCGACGAGCCGCCGAATGAAAAACGCTGGGAAATCATGAAGAATTTCGGGACTATAATATATAACGATATTTATGACAAACAGCAAAAGGTAGGCCCGCCGGACTGGTAAACAGATTAATACTATACGGTATAGCTACAAGTAAATAAAGAGACGACCTTCCTAAGTACGCCTTATTGCCTGAGGACCACCTGATTACATATCTTCAAGCTAAAACAGCACTGGTTTCACTTATTCTCTTTCAATAAATCATGAAGTATCTTTTCAAGCTGGGCAACACTATACGGCTTGGTCACGGCAGCACTGAAGCCATGCTTCCTGTATTCAGACATTATCGGGTCAGTGGCGTAACCGCTGGAAACTATTGCCTTTACATTCGGGTCTATTTTAATCAGCTCCTTGATAGCTTCCTTGCCTCCCATGCCCCCCGGAATTGTCAGGTCCATTATCACGGCATCAAAAGGCCGCCGAGACTCTCTGGCGCTGCTATATTGTGCGATTACCCCCACACCATCAGCCGTAAGTTCTACTTCATATCCGGCAAGGTTTAACATTTTATGCAGCATGTCCCTGATTATGTCCTCGTCATCCATTACCAGGATTCTTCCTGTGCCGCTTAACGGTGTTTCCCCGGATACTTCTTCTACCGGCGCCGGTTTCTCGGAAGCAGACAGGTAGATATGGAAGGTTGTCCCGGTACCCGGCTCAGATTCAAACGTGATATAACCGCCATGGTTATTCACGATGGTAAATGTGATCGTGAGCCCCAGGCCGCTGCCTTTTTATGTCTTGTAACGTCAATCCAGCTTGATATGTAGTACTGGAGCTCTTCACTGCGTCTCACCGGTACATTTGTTACCTCAGCCCAGAATACCTCGCCGTTTTTCTTCCGGAATTACTCAAAGTTTTGTACACCGTCGGGTACCGTTTCAACATGATTATCGGTACTTTCCGGGTTGGTGCCCCATATACACCAGGGGTAGGGAATCTTTTTACCAACCACCTCATCAGATGTAAAACCGGTAAGATTTTCCATCGCTGGATTAGCATACCGTATAGAAGTATCCGGGTTGATAACAAGCACGACGGTTAATAGGCTATTCAGGAGGTTCGAACTGAATTCCTCACTTTCTCGCATTCCCTCTTCCGTCAAGCTGCGCCTGGCAAGGGCCACTTACATCTCAGCTGCGAGCAGTGTGTTTGTCCTGTCAATAACCTTCATATTTACCTCAACTTCACCCATGACAAGATAAAAACAACTCAAACCCCGATTCTGGTATTTGTTTACCGCTACAAACACCAAGCCCAAGATTACAATTCGTGTATTCTGTTATAAAGTCTGTATCTTTTCTACCTCGACCCTCTTGACTTCGGCTTTGATGATATTCAAGTCTGTCTCGGTGAATAATCTCCAGCCTCTCCGGTCCCCGAGTAATCGTGTTAATATACCTTGAGAAATCCACCGGAAAAGCGTAGCACGGCTTATGCCTGTCTCCCGGCAAACCTCTGAAGTCCTGTAGTATATTTGTCCATCAAGTTTTAGTGGCATAAGAAGTCCTTTCAACATAGTACCTCTTGATATGACTCGAGAATTCTCACGACGTCTCAAGCATATAAAAAACGGCTTACAAACAAATCACAAATTACAGGTGAAACCTTTTAAAAAAATCACAGACGAATATAGCTTGATAAGTTCAAGGGTAAATAGCCTCCTCCGGTATGAGAAATCCCCTCTTGCTTCACAATTACCGTTACGCAGCCTTTCTTACTGCTACAGAACCAATGTCCCAATTCTTTTATAAGAGAATTTCTTCTTTTATTTATTTCATTTTGCCCCGGGGGATTACAGATATAATAGCTAATTCCTGTAATTTTCCCCTGTGACTTTTTATTAGCTATAATGAAATGAAAAAACGCCAGCAGTAATACTGGCGTTTACATTTTTAATGGAGACGGGGGCAGGTCAAAATAAAACGACCCGGAAAGATCGCAAACCCTTAATTATATGATATATATATAAATAGTTCTTTAGCTTC
>CAYVPT010000394.1:0-2430 GCA_964453865.1 uncultured Dehalococcoidaceae bacterium | reverse complement strand
TGATATAATGTATTCGCATCCGATTATATAGCGATATAAAATAACGGTCAACGGGGGCTAAAATGGGCAAGAAATGCTTGATAATATATTCTTCATACACAGGTAATACGGAGAAGGTAGCGTTAAGGTTCAAGCGTACCTTTGAGCGGAACGGCTGGGAATGCGATATTTTCAAAATTCGTAAAAAAGCGGAGGATATTCTTAATCCTCCTTTTGATGTCGATAACTATGATTTTCTATGTGCCGGTTCAGGTATCAGGTCCCATCTTCCGTATAATGAGATACTGAACGTTTTAAGAAGACTCAGGCTGGGGATGGACCCGAGAATAGCTTTGCGAAGCCGGGATGAGACTATACCCTATATAAAAGAGCCTTTACCGGAGTTCCCCTCGCCCTTTGAAGACCCCAATGTAATGAAACATCACCGGAAAATAACGCTCGGGGACGACTCGAAAAAAGCGGTCGTTTTCACCACCTACGCCGGGTATGAATTTGGCCCCAGAGAAGCTGAACCCAGTATGCAATTGCTGGCGCTGGAAATAGAGCATCTGAGCTTTAAATGTATCGGGCATTTCTGCTGTCCGGGGGAATTTCTTCACGATCCGACGCCCGGGACTTTTCACGGAGACATACGGGATAGACCAAACGAGAGGGACTTGCTGAAAGCGGAGATGTTCATCGAGGAAAAGCTTGAGGAAATAGCGGACAGAACCGCTTGATAACAAGAAAGATAGACAGCGTGGGGAAATCCTGACCGCAATTTAAATTATTCGCCAATAGTCGTATTACTTAATACATCAGCCGGGTGATACTTTTGTGTGATTGACGCCTGATTCAGGAGGTGTACAATATAATCAGAGAGGGAAATTAAAAGTTATTATGTGTGGAAGATAGCTGGGAGGCGACGGTTATGAAACTTTTATTTGGCGTTGTTCTTTTCCTCGGTAGTGTCTTTGGAATGCTGGTCAGCTTCCTCGGCCAGGTGGTGGTAAATTCTTCATTATCCGTTATAAACGGGCTGGAAATGTCCCTGATGCTCGGTGTATTTTTTATCATGACTGGCTTGAGTGGAATCTACATGATAATCAATCACAATTAAAAAACTCAGAACCGGATATCACTCCCCCTCTGCGCTATAAGACAACTGTACCTGGTTTGATTAGTCTTTTTGAGTACCGTCGGCGTCTATAAATACCATTTTATCTCTCAGTTCTTCAGCCACCAGTTTTTTCAGGGCAGTTTCGGTTAGTTTCGAAGCGTACTGGCATTGGATGAAGATAAAGGGACGGCGGACTTTCAGTATACGGAACGGACAGTGAACGAAATTGCCCGGTACCCATATCATTGTTGATTCGGTTACAATGTGACTCTCCATCTCCGGCCCCATGCACATTTCCATGTCCGCGCCGAGGTCCCTGGGATTGTTCGGGTCAGTCCCGATGGCTACCAGAAGCTCAGGGTCTTTATGGACATGAGGGCCGTGACCGGCACCTTTCGTCGCTTCCTCGCCCATCCACATTACCGAGAAGTATTTACTGCCCTCGATGATATCAGCATCGGTAAAAGCCACCATTGAAGGCATACGACCGAAGCCCTTTTTACGCTGTTCCTCAGGTAGTTCGTTAAGAAAGTATTTACTGTATTTCATTTCGGCCATTTAAAATATCCTCCTTTATAGTAGTATCCTTCAGGCACCCGGTTCGTGAAGATATTGAAGATTATCCGCTCCATCGAACCCTGCCGGTACACGGGCGGTATGTTATTTAAATTAATTATCCTTTGATAATAGCCTTGGCAGGGCACCACCATTCGTAGGAGAAGCAGGTGTCGCATTCGGTGCATTTATTTTCGTCGATTTTCACTGTGTAAAGTATCAGCCCGTCATCTTCTTTTACCTTGTCAATAATAACGAAAGCGTTTTCAGGACAATCCTGGGTAACGCAAAGTCCGCATTTTAAGCATTTCTTGG
The DNA here is from genome assembly GCA_964453865.1 of uncultured Dehalococcoidaceae bacterium. Classification (GTDB taxonomy): domain Bacteria; phylum Chloroflexota; class Dehalococcoidia; order Dehalococcoidales; family RBG-16-60-22; genus CAYVPT01. The sequence continues at coordinate 461 of CAYVPT010000394.1, read as the reverse complement.
TATCTATTCTATAAGCCACTTTATCCTCCGTAAATGAGATTATGAGTCAATGCTTAATGGCTAAACCATTATCTCCGGGTATTTATCATCCGGCCACATCGACCAGTCCATTCTGGCGCGTGCTTCTTTGGGCAGGATTTGCCGGTAAGACTTTTCCGTATGCACGGGACCTTGATTGAACTCCATGAATATCCACGGTCGGTCACACCTGACGGGTTTCCAGGGGGAGTGAATGAAATTCGGGGGTATCCAGATGCAGCAGGTACGGGTGATATGGTGTTCCTCCAGTTCCGGACCCAGGTACATTATCACTTCCGCCCCGAGGTCCATGGGATTTTCGGGGTCGGTGCCGATGTGGAATAGCAACTCGGCGTCCTTATGGATGTGCGGCGGGTGCCCAGCGTAGGGGAAATCCCATTCCGGCTGCATGCCGAAGCCCGGCATTATCCAGTGTATCAGGT
>CAYVPT010000393.1:0-2433 GCA_964453865.1 uncultured Dehalococcoidaceae bacterium | reverse complement strand
TTTATTGCATGATTCAGACGCATCTCGCTTATTCTCTGTCCGGTATTCTCCTCTAGCCACATCCGGCCACCACCACCCCCGCAGCAGAAACAATTCTGGCGATTCTGTTCCATTTCTATCAGACGAACACCCGGAATACTCTTTAAAACCTGTCTGGGCGGTCTGTAGATGTCATTATATCTTCCGAGATAACAGGAATCGTGGTAGGTTACGACAGTTTCTCTGTCCTGATTTACCTTCAGCCTGTTTTCCCTGAGTAAATCGGCAATAAACTGGCTGTGGTGGATAACATCGAACTGTCCGCCCAACCGGGGATATTCATTTTTCAGGGTATTGAAGCAATGCGGGCAAGCTGTCACTATCTTCTTGATCTTGTAGTTCGAAAAAAGCTGGATATTGTTCATGGCTACCATCTGAAACAGGTGTTCGGCTCCCAGGCGACGGGCCGGGTCACCACAGCACATCTCCTCCTCGCCGAGGATACCGAAATTTACGCCGGCCTGCTTCATAAGCTTGGCTACCGCCTGAGTGACTTTAAGGCTGCGGTCCTCAAGGGCGCCCGTACAGCCCACCCAATAGAGAATATCCACATCGCTGTCTTCTCCGATTATCTTGATATCCATCCCTTCCGCCCAGTCAGTGCGGGCATACATGCTTCCCCGCCAGGGATGGCCTCTTACTCTCAGGTTTTTCAGGGTATCTCTCGCCGTCTCGGTCATAGCTCCAAGCTGGAGATGCCGCCGCAAATCGACGATTTTTACCATCTGCTCATTATAGGAAGGACAGACTTCCTGGCAAGCCAGGCAGGTGGTACAGGCCCAGATACCATCCTCGGTTATGATATCACCAATTAACGCTTTACCAGTATTGTCGGAAGTAGTGTCGGGCTTGTCACCGGCTTTTTCATCGGCCACAGCCGGAACCGTTACCGTTTTTTCTTTCAGCAGGTCAGGGCCTGTCTCCAGCAAGCGTTCTTTAATACTTAAGATTAGCTCCCTTGGGGAGAGAGGTTTGCCGCTAAGCTGAGCAGGGCAAACAGTATGGCACATACCGCACCAGGTGCAGGCATATCCGTCCAATAATTCTTTCCAGGTTAAGTCATTAACTTTCGATATTCTGTAAGTTTCGGGTTTTTGCAGGTCGATCGGTCTGAGAGTTCCTTTAGGAGCAAGGTTTTTAAACACTATATTGGAAAACGAAAAGAGGGGGTGGAGGTGCTTCGAGTGAGGGGCATAGATTAAAGCGCCAAGGAGTATCACGTAATTAAGCCACCAGAGACTTCTATATACCGTGGCTAAAGAATCCCGGGATATGCCTGCGTCGTTCAGGAAATTAGCGAAAGAAGCTCCTATGGGCGGCCAGGAACCCGGGATGCCGGAAGCGGCATAGCCGAAGCCTTCCATACAATAGTGGAGCACCATAAGACCTATAATGACTGTAATAAGCAACGGTTGGACTATTTTTTCTGAAGTGGTTTGCTCCCTTCTTAGCCTCTCAGGCCTGATAATATATCGTTTTACACCTACCCAGATCATAGCGATGATAACAAGCAGGGCAACTATATCTAAAACCGAGAAGAACACCGTCTCGAATTGGCTGCCGCCTAATAGTGGAAACAGGCCAAAACCTGCTCCAAAACCTATAAAGATTATGTAAGCTATAATGAATAAGGCGAGGCCCCAGAACATGAATGCATGTCCGATTCCAGCCGGATCTTTACGAGTGACACTCTTTAAATTGCACCACTGCGTAATGGTAATCGCCAGCATACTGATAAAGCGGTAGAATAAACGATCGGAGCGATTTTCCGGCCTTCCCGATTTTAAAAGGCGAATTAATAGGTAAAGCCTTTGGACAAAGAAAACCAGGGCAATAGCGAATAGAATCCAGAATATCAAATATCCCGAAATACCCAGGTAATTTTCAGTTACTGGTGACATCTTATCTTTCTATTCTCCGTGATAGCTCGGATGTTTTCCATACCTTTTCAGTTTTTACCGTCACTGCCGGGAATGATAGCTACTTTTATAAGTACTATACCGGATAGCAGTGCTATGTAAAAGCAGATAAAACTAAACAGTCAAACTTGAAAAAATTGTTATACCTGCCTTTATTATAACCATATATTAAAACGACGTCCCAGGAGCGGGAGATCTATCTGAACAGATGCTGTGACAGCGTCGTTAAGTTGTGATGATTCCAAAAAAATATATCTCAAATTACTTTGCTAAATATAAAGGCTATCAGATAATCCCGTTCAAACTTGATTATACTATGAAAGTCGTAATACGAACAATGCTTTATTATTACATAACCTTCCCCCTGAGGTGACCCCTGATGTCCAATTTTCGGTGGCCAGGTCATCAACTGGGCTTCGGTAAAAAGGTTCCTTAGTATATTGAGCAAGTGATGGCTCCAGCTACAATAGAAGGG
>CAYVPT010000392.1:0-2433 GCA_964453865.1 uncultured Dehalococcoidaceae bacterium | reverse complement strand
GACCGCTTGATATAGCGAAAGGAAAGGTGATGGAGATACCAGAACATCCCCAGGATGATAAAACTTATTCCGTAGCTCAACAGCTTGGGCCATAGCTCCAGTATTCTCCGGGGCAGCTCCGCGTGCAGCGATGACTGTGCTATCTCCGGGACACTGATTTCCAGCACCAGCAGGGTCATCACGATAGCAAAGACACCGTCCGTCAGGGCTGACAGGCGGTGTAAGGCAAGAAAAGAGACAAGTCCTTTTTGCGTCGATACACTCATATTTTCATCTCCTTCCGCAATCCATTGTGGACTGGTATAAATTACAACCTATTTTATCAGATTTTCGCAATTGAAAGCATTCGGCTATAATTAGGGAAATTAGGATAAAAATAGCTTCGCATTGATTAAGGTGACAGGAGATGGATGAAGTATTAATCGCCCCCTGCGGTATAAACTGTAATATTTGCCCCGCCCATCTAAGGAAAAACAAGAGATGCCCCGGCTGCTATAGCTGCGGACTGGAAAAACTGAAAAACAAGAGGAAGAAATATAGCTGGGCTGATGACTGGTAGCTGCTAGCTCTGGTATAATTCTTCACGTAAACCTTATTACCGGAGAGGATATTATGAACAAGAAGCTTAAAGTGGGTGTCATCGGGGCCACCGGTGTGGTCGGCCAGAACTATCTGAAGCTGCTGAAAAACCATCCCTGGTTCGAGGTCGTTTATCTGGCGGCATCACCGCAGTCCGCCGGGAAAAAGTATGCCGATGCCGTGGCCGGACGCTGGCACATGAACGTGGCTATTCCCGCCGCGTACCGTGATATCGTCGTCGATGATGCCAGTGACGTGTCTAAAGCCGTCGGCAGGTGCCGGCTGGTCTTTTCGGCGGTGGAGATGGATAAAAAAGCTATCATGGCGCTGGAAGAGAAGTACGCCGCCCGGGGATTCGCCGTCGTATCCAATAACTCGGCCCACCGCCATACTGCTGACGTGCCCGTGATGGTCCCGGAAATAAACCACGACCACCTGGATATTATCCCCCGGCAGCAGCAACAGCGCGGCTGGCAGCAGGGCTTCCTCGTCGTCAAGCCTAATTGCAGCATCCAGAGCTATATGCTGCCGCTCTATGCTTTGATACAGGCCGAGTATCCCGTCGATAGTATGATTGTTACCACCTTGCAGGCGGTATCCGGCGCCGGATATCCCGGCCCCGCCTCCATAGATTTAATAGACAATATTCTCCCTTATATGCCCGGTGAAGAAGAAAAATCGGAAGTGGAACCGGCCAAGATACTGGGCAGGTTAGAGGACGGCAAAGTTATCCCGGATGAAAGCATTAAAATATCCGCCCACTGTAACCGTGTTGCTGTCTCCGATGGTCACACCGCCTGTTGCAGCATCCGTTTCTCCGGTAAGAAACCGACCATGGACGAGGTTATCCGCATCTGGCGTGATTTTTCATCGTTACCGCAGGAATTGAAACTGCCCTCGGCGCCCGTACCGCCGATTATCTACCGTGACGAACCTGACCGCCCCCAGCCACGCCAGGACCGGGAGGCCGGCAACGGCATGGCGGTCACCGTAGGGCGTCTCCGCCCCTGTAACGTTTTCGATTACCGCTTCGTCGGCCTGCACCATAATACCGTCAGGGGCGCGGCGGGAGGCTCTATCCTTACGGCGGAGCTTTTGGTGGCTAAAGGACTGGTTAATTAAAGTCGGGGATATGAAAAACCTGGGGGGCTTCCGAACGGAAGCCCCCTTCTTTTACTATCTGTTGTTATTTTTTCTTAGGGTTGGCGATGTATTTAACGCCGGCATGTCTCTTGAGCGGACCGGTGGGGCGTACCGACGCCTCTTCGGAAATCCTGGCATCAATGAAGATGAAGGGCTTGCCAACGCGTTTTACATCCAGTGGGCAGTGCATGACGCCCTTGGGGATGAATATATAGCAGGGATAATTGATTTTAACTATCTTGTCGCCTAGCGTCATCTCGATATCGGCGTCGAGCTCACTGAAGTCCTGAGGTTCGCCGATGAGCCATATCCACTGGTCGAAGGGGTGTTTGTGCGTTGGAGAACCCATCGATACCGGTTCGGTGATGCGGGCGAATCCCTGGGCAAGGTGCGATTCGGGGATTTCCATATTGCCCATACCGGTAATCATGGGTTCCTTGATTTGATGATGTATCGATTTCCACGGCATTAACTCGACGACGTTTGGCTCTCGTACCACATTTTTCAGTTTATCAAAACTTTGTATTTTTTTTGCCACTTAATCCTCCTTTGATTTAATTAAAATATCACTCGCTATTAATGTAAGTGAATAGCGGGGTTAAATGCAAATAAAAAGGAAGTCTCCTTTTAGGAAGCCTCCCCCTTTATTAACTTAATGGCTCCCCGAGCTGGATTCGAACCAACAACCTAGCGGTTAACAGCCGCCCGCTC
>CAYVPT010000391.1:0-2440 GCA_964453865.1 uncultured Dehalococcoidaceae bacterium | reverse complement strand
TATCACGCCGCTTCCTTTCTACGCTCTGGAATGTCTATTCCTTCTTCGTCATGTACGCCAATATCGATAACTATCAGCCGGATTCGGAAACGCCGCCGCCGTCCGATGCCGAGCTGGACCGGTGGGTTCTCTCCGAGCTTAATCAACTAATCACTGATGTCGATACCACTCTGGACGGCTACAGTCCTACCGATGCCGGCCGGAAAATAGAGATCTTCGTTGACGGGCTCTCCAACTGGTACGTCCGGCGGAGCCGGCGACGTTTCTGGAAGAGCGAGAATGATGCCGATAAGCTTTCCGCCTACAATACCCTTTACCAGTGTCTGGTGACGCTGACCAAACTTACGGCTCCCCTCACTCCCTTCATCGCCGAGGAGCTTTACCGGAATTTGGTGCTTTCGGCCTTTCCGCAGGCCCCGGAGAGCGTCCATCTGGCCGATTTTCCCGTGGCTGACAAAAGTAAGATAGATAAGCAGTTATCGGCAGATAACCGCTTGGCCATGAAAATCTGCAGCCTGGGCCGGGCTGCCAGAAACCGGGCCGGCATCAAAGTGAGGCAGCCTCTGGAAGAAGTATACGTAGGTGTCGGCTCGGAAGGGGAAAAACGGGCGATGGAAAGGATGTCGCCCCTGGTGCTTGAAGAGTTGAACATCAAAGAATTATTCTGCGATACCGTTGAAAAAGTGGCCGGTAAAGATGACTCCGGTATTGCCGTCGTCAGCGAATCGGGCAACAGCGTAGCTATCTCCTGCTATATCACCGCCGAGCTGGAAGCCGAGGGCATGGCGCGCGAGATAGTGCACCGCATACAGAACATGCGCCGTTCCGCCGGCTATGACATCGCCGACCACATTAACATGTACTACGAGGCGGACGCCTTTCTTTTCCAGTCGCTGTCATCCTTCGCAGAATACGTTATGCAGGAAACACTGGCGCGCTCGATTGATGAAGGCGTTCCCGATGATGCCGATCTTAAAGAGACATTCAAGATAAGCGGTTATACCGTCTTACTGGGTGTGAAAAAAGTGGATTAGATAGTATTTATTTACTGCCGCGGGCTTTCGATGGGCGTCACCTGAGTGGCATATTCCTTGTCTCCGCGCCAGTATTCAATATCCAGCGGCTGGCCGATTTCTGCGGCATGCAGTATCTTGGTCAGTTCCTCCACGGTGGTGACTTCCTGGCCGTCGATGCTGGTGATTACGTCCCATTTCTTCAGTCCCGCCTGGTCCGCCGGGCTGCCATCGACTATCTCGACCAGCAGTACGCCGTGGTCAATGGTAAGCTTTAATTGCTGGATAGCCATCTGGTCAACGGTATATAGCCCCACGCCCAGCCAGGGACGCGTGACGTATCCCTTGTTGACCAGTTCCTGGATAATCGGCGCAGCCGTGTCGATACTGATAGCGTAACCCATCCCCTCGACGCCCACCTGGGCAACCTTGGCGCTGGTGATACCGATAACTTCCCCGGTCAGGTTTACCAGGGGACCCCCGCTGTTGCCGGGATTAATGGCGGCGCTGGTCTCGATGAGGTCATACAGTGTTTGCCCCAGGTCTACCTGCAGTGATACGTCCTTGCGGCTGATAATTCCCTCGGTGGCTCTTATTCCCTGTCCCAGCGCGTTGCCGATGGCAATAACCCAGTCGCCGACCCTCATACCGGAGGTACTCCCGATACTTAAAGCGGGCAGGTTCCTGGCGTCTATCTTGATGATAGCCAGGTCGTTGAGGGCATCTGTGGCTATAGAATCAACATCGGCGGTATAAGATGTGCCGTCGCCGGTGGTCACGGTGATGGTCTTGGCCCCTTCGACGACGTGGTTGTTGGTCACCACCAGGCCGTCTTTATCGATTATCCACCCCGAGCCGGCCCCTTCCTGTGTAAAAGGCCGGTTGAAGAAGTCATAAGAAACGACCTCGGTATTGATGGCTACTACCGAAGGTTTCACCTGCGCCACGACGTCGGCAATGCTGGGCAATTCCGTTAATAGATTGGCTGACGCTGGTGGTTCCCAGTCCGGTATCATTGGGGTGACTGTTGGTATTGATGTTTGGATTGGCGTTACATTCGCTGTCGGCGTTGCAGAGGTAGCCGGAGGGGTTGTCTTCAAATCGCCTATATCTAGACAACTGAGTCCCGGTATCAGTGCTATCGATAGAATAAGTAATAAAGAAACGAATAATATTTTTACGTTTAATTTCTTCATTTCAATTCAGTCTTCTTTCATATCTGTTTATAATTATATCATAAGGTTTGAATGTTAATAAATTATGAAAATACACCTGAAAAGAAGCCCCCTCTCCCATTATCAGAAGAGGGGGCTGGTGTCTTTGGTTGAGTTAGATGCTACTTGTATTCGGCGGGTACTTCGGGCAGTTCCTTCAGCGCCTCTTTCACCTTGTCTTCGGGGTAGGCGTAGTCTTCCAGCTTGCCCGAT
>CAYVPT010000390.1:0-2457 GCA_964453865.1 uncultured Dehalococcoidaceae bacterium | reverse complement strand
TTTGATTTTATCTGGGATTATGCCGAGATTATCAGCGGTGTCGTGGTTTTACTTGCCCTCGGTATTGTATTTTTCAGCTTCAAGAAATGGCGGCGGGGCCGGTCTATCAATCGATTGCACTCTTGGGCAAGAAACGGCGTTGTGGTACTGGCGCAGTACCGCAAGGAGACTGCTGCCGACGGCGACTCTCCGGCCGACCGGTACCAAGAGGTTGGCGTTTTGATCGATAAATTACTCGCTAACTCCGACTTGGCGCTGGCCGATGCTAATATTCTGCACGGCGAGATAGATGCCAAGACGAGGGAAACGGTCGATTGGCTCCGTGCCGTTAAGATAAAGTGCGCCAAGGAGGACGCTTCGTTATTTGATGATTTACCGGACCTTCAGCATAATTTCGCCGAGGTTATGATACTTGCCTTTGAGTTCATCAAATGACTTGGCTGGCGAGCCAGGATTCGAACCTGGGCTAGAGGATCCAAAGTCCTCTGTGCTACCACTACACCACTCGCCAGTATTACTTATAAAATTATAACATTTCACTCTGGTAGAGACAATGCAATAACAAGAAGTTCTTCCATATTTTGTTGATACGTTCAAGCCTCATCCCTGACCTCCACCTCTTGAACAACATAGAAAATCGGCATATAAGAACGAACCTGTTCGAGAGGGGGATAAAGGTGGTGAGTATGAAAAATAACCAGATGCAAATAGTACAAAAAAGACGCTCCGCAGTCACGGTTTTGACCAGTGATTACGGAGCACCTTGGCCGCTAATGCTGTTAAGTTTATTTTGCCGCTTGTTTTTTTCTAGCCAGTATATCTTCTCTACCGTGCATCGCCTCGAGTTGTGACTTCCACTTGCGGGCCCTATCGGCCATGAAGCGCCGGGTGGGTTGATTCTCGGTACTGATGAGCATGGAATTGATATTCATCCAGGGTATGAAAAGGCTCTCTGTATACCCCCCCAGCATATCGAGTTTATCATCCCAGTGCACCAGGTTTATCAGGATGCCGCGTTCATCCACGATATCAACTACTCCTATGTAGCAGTCGTCCGGCGCGGTATCCGGCACCAGGTGTACCGCCACACAATAGCCCGGTTGTATTGCCTGTGTCTTTGCCATGTTTTACCTCCGTTTGCCTTTGCTGTCGTAGCCTATTTATATAATTATTTACCATTCTTGTCAATAGCTGCTCTGTAAAGGTAGATAATCGCCGGCTAATCAATCTTTATGAAAATTTAAGAATTGGTTTAGGTAATATTTAGATAATTTATGTGTATTTTTATGAAGTATTGTTAAGCTTGATACGGTAAATAAAGAAAACTTCGTAAAAATTGTAATTACCCGGGAATACGAGACCTGATAGGGGGCAGAAAAATGGAAAGCTTCGTTCTTGCAGGAAAAGCTAAAACGGTTTTCCGTCTTATCGAATTAAAAGCAAAGCGGGAAGCACTAGCCAAAGGCGGAAAGAAACAGAACCCGAAAAACAAGAAATGACGGTGTTTAGTTCGATGGTGGATTTCTGAACTTGTTCTTCAGGGCGTCGATTTCCTGTAGCTTCTCGAATTCTTCCTGGCTGAGAGGTTCGCAGGATACCAGTTCGTTATTTTCAATCTTTATCTTGAATAGCTCGTGACATTTCCAGCACCGGCGCGGCCCCTCGTAGCTGTTCCCGACGAAAGAGAGCTTACTCTCCGCCTCGCACTTGGGACATATCATCGACATCATACAGATTCAGATCCTTTCCTCACGGCATCCCCGGCTCAGAGATACTCTTCAGTTTCCGCATTATACCATTAAGCCGAAGATGCTGCCAAGCGTTTGATTTGCTGCTTCATTTCGTTAGCCCGGCATGGGAAAGTAGTTGCTGAACAGTATGAATATCAGCGGTATAGATACCACGGAGAATACGAAGCTGGACAAGACAAATTGGTTGGATATCGATTTATTACCCCCGGCGCGTTCGGTTACTATAGGCGTACCGGTAATAGGGGGCACAGCAGCCTGCAGGATGAATATCAGAGCCGGGCTGTAACTCGGTTTTAATATGATAATCAGGCCCAGGACGGCCAGGGGGAAGACGATATTTTTGATAATTACGAATTTGATTATTTCCCCGTAATAGAATTTCCCTTTTTGTTTAATATCCAGGTACAGGCTTCCGCCCAGAATAATCATTATTAACGGCAATGCCATGCCCCCCAGGATTTGCAGGATAGAACGGATAAATTCCGGCAGGTAGTCACTTGACTTGAGTAGCTGGACGATGACTGCCAGTACCGTGGCTATTAGTATGGGATTGGCGATACGGCTCCATTGCATCTTTGTCTGGCTCTTGTTCTTGAAGAAGAACTGGTAGGCGCTGAAAAAGACGACGGGATGGAAAATAATAAAAATGTATAGCTGTGGTATATAAATGGAATCCGTCCCGAAGATGCCGCTGATAATGATGAGC
>CAYVPT010000389.1:0-2462 GCA_964453865.1 uncultured Dehalococcoidaceae bacterium | reverse complement strand
CGGGGTCAGCTTTATCAATGCCTTCGGCCAGACGGAGACCGCCTCCACCATTACCGCCCTGGGGCCGGAAGACCACCATATCACCGGCACGTCGGAGGAGAAAGAGAAAAAGCTCAAGAGACTCGCCTCAATCGGCAAGCCGATGGCCGATGTCCAGATGAAGGTTGTCGATCAGGAAACCGGCAAGACGCTGGGCCCCAATGAGGTCGGCGAGATTCTCGCCAAGGGCCCGCGGGCCATGACCGGATACTGGAAGGACGAGGAAAAGACCGCCAAGACCATCGATAAGGACGGCTGGGTACATACCGGCGATATCGGTTATGTCGACGATGACGGCTATTACTTCCTTTCCGGTCGTTCCAGCGATATGATTATCCGAGCCGGGGAGAATATCTCCCCCGAGGAAATAGAGAACGTTATCCGTGAGCACCCCAAGGTAGAGGATGTGGCTGTTATCGGTGTGCCGGACGAGACCTGGGGTGAGGAACCGCGTGCCGTGGTCATTCCCAAGAAAGGCGAAAAGCCCACCGAGGAAGAAATCATGGAATGGTGCCGGAAGGGACTGGCCAGCTTTAAGCGACCGCGTTCGGTTGTTTTCGTTGATGACCTCCCCCGCAATCCCATGGGCAAACTCATTAAAAAGGATATAAGAGAAAAATACGGGAAACCGTAATAACAATGTCATTCCCGCGAAAGCGGGAATCCAGAGCCCCTGTGTCCCCCTCCCTAGATGTGGGAGGGGGATTTTTTTAATGGTCAGAGGTTTGTACTCTATATGCAAGTGCAAATTCTAGTAACTTAGGCCCCTCTTGTCTAGTAGCAATTACTTCATCAAGCTCTAATTCTCTTCCTAGTAATTTTTCTAATATAATTTTGGTGTTATCTACATCATCGGAAGAAACACTTTGTACCTTACCATGAAGAATCTCATTACGAAGACCGTTGAACTTAGGGAATCTGCTACCAATTCTAGTTTCCTCTTGAAAATGGTATTTCCAATAATAATTGAACTTGTTGTTCAAAGGAAAATCTTTAATACGGGCTAAAGCAATGTCTTTCAACCCTTTATCTATTTTTGGTTTAACTTTGTTAAAATACTCCTGCAATAACTCGTATTCTTTTCGAACTGGAGCTGGTTTAATGTTAGCAAAATATCCGTTAACAAGTGATTCTAATCCTATAAAGTAAGCAATAAACTTGTCTACAAGTGAATCATACAATAAACCTTTAGCATACCAACGCAAAGCCAAACTAAAAGAATTACTTAAAGGAGAAATACGCAGTTTCTCTAATGAAATATCTGCAATCGTAGCTGAAGCCGATGTTATTGACTGGAATTTCAATTGCTTTACAGGTATTTTGATCTCTCCTTCTTCTTTCGTAGTGCTACTGAAATAGTAATCTTCAAATATCTTTTTACCTAATACCTGTTCACCAAAACATAATGAAAGTAACCCGGTAATATACTCAACTTGGCTCTTTGTTATTTCTTTGCCTTTCTTTTCATCCTCTGTAGCGTATGTAGCTAAAATCTCAATAAGGTCACCTTCAGCAGTTGTCTCTTTAATATCACCCACAATAGAAGTAGTTCCATCTTGATTAGTAATTTCATCTTGGAACCCAGAAACTTTATATCCTTCCAGCTTTTCCTTACTAAAGCGTACTCTAACAGTTTTTTCTATTAATACGATTGGTTTATCCCAAAGTGCCTTCTGGGGCTTGAATACGACTCTGTACGAACTACCATAATCCCTTCCTAGAACTAGAGCACCTGGTGGACCGATAAAACCTCTTACTCCTGGCCAAATGAATGTCTTTCCGTTGCGTTCCCATCTTATTCGTTTTAATATTGGGGTCTTTGTAGGGTCATCGCCCCTTTTTAATTCAACTTTTAAACGCATATATTTTTTTGGTAAAGATGTCACCTTACAACCAGAAGTAATATTATAAGGGCCAGTCCATTCCTCATTTTGTTCGTTTGGATTATCAGTGGTTGTTGTCCAAATATCTACACTACAACCTTCTGGTAATTCCGCATCAAAGTCGATAAACCCTCTTTTATATTCTTCATCTGTTAGAATCATTTCTCATATTCCTTCACGTAAGATGTATCGTGCATTATAGTAGTCTAATTCCACGACGTCAAACTAGTGTTATCTTTTCCCACTAAATAGAAATTCCAGAAATTCTAGGCACGTTTGAGGCTAAATGGGATTACGCTAGGGATTATGTATAGATTACGTTTATTTAAAAAAGTTATCTGGCATCCGTAATCCTGAGTAAATAGTTTTACGTAAACCCCGTAGTCCCCTTAAAAATCCGGTGTTTTTCCAACGATTGATTTATAGCTAATTCAGGATTACCATGGGATTACGCCAGGGATTACGCAGGGATTACGCCAGACGTATTCAGGCAAAGTACCGGATATTACTGGATTTTTCTAACAAAAAGAGAGATTTTCT
>CAYVPT010000388.1:0-2487 GCA_964453865.1 uncultured Dehalococcoidaceae bacterium | reverse complement strand
GGAGAAGATAAATGGCTGAATTACAGAAAGTAGAGACAGTAGGAATACCGGCTCTTGAAGGCAAGTATATAGGGGAAATGGATATATGGCCTTTCGAGGCCCCAGAATTCAACAGAATCTACCCGTTTTTCGATAACCTCCGGGCGGGCAAGTTCACCACCACCAAGTGCAAGAAATGCGGTTATATCGCCTTTCCTCCCGGCGTAATCTGTCCCAAGTGCTGGAATGATGAGCTGGAATGGGTAGAACTGCCCAAGCGGGCTAAAGTGGTCACGCTGACAGAAACACAGGCCGGCGCACCCGCCGGTTTCCCGTCTCCGTTAATCATGGCCTGGCTAAACTTCGGGGAGGGAGCCCCTCTCAAGCATCTGCTGGCTCGTATCATCAACTGCAAGGAAGGCGAACTTAAAGAAGGCGACGAGGTACAATTCGTGGTCTTCGATGTTCCCTCGCACCCGATTGAGGTCAAGAGAGAGACCAAGATATGCGACCGGGTTTACTACGCCTTCGAGCCGGTGAAATAGTTGTTAAAAGATGTCATTCTCCGGCTTGACCGGAGAATCCAGACCCCATTTCCCCCCGAATGGATTCCCGCCTACGCGGGAATGACAGAGTGGAAAAGTATGAGTAAAAACGTGGTATAAATGAACGGAAAGGGGATCCATGCCGTGAAAGAGATAAAAAACGTTACCGTGCTTGGCGCTGGTTCCATGGGAGCTTTGATAGCCGCCCTGGCCGCTGAAGCCGGGTATAAGGTAAAAATAAGGGACATCGAGGAGAAATTTCTGGACCGGGGCCGGGAAACGCTTAACAGTGTCTATGACCGGCGTATCAGCCAGAAGAGAATGACGGAAGCGGATAAAAAGAAAATCCTCGACCGGATGATTTTCCTGGTCGATGTTAAAGAAGCGGTCAAGGACGCCGATATTATCATCGAAGCCGTGCCCGAGATAATGGACCTGAAAAAGAGCGTTCTCAAAGAAGCCACGGCATTGTGCCCCGCTGATTGCGTTTTCGCCACCAACACATCTTCCCTGAGCATTGCCGAGATAGCCACGGCTGCTAAAAAACCGGGAAATGTGGTCGGTACGCATTACTTCAATCCGCCGAGTCGGATGACCTTGCTGGAAATCATCAAACACCCCAAGACGAATAAAGCAGCGATCGATATAGCGGAAAAGGTAGCCATAGCCATGGGACGGGCGGTCGTTCACGTTACCGATGTTCCCGGATTCATCGCCAACCGGATATTCTGCAACATGTCCAATGAAGCCGACTGGGCCCTGGCTCAGGGTGAAGCCAAAGATGCTTTCCAGATAGACTCCGCGATTAAATACAAGCTGGGACTACCCATGGGTATGCTGGAGCTTCAGGACACCCTTGGGGGAGGCTCTATCGATACCCAGTTCCACGTCATGGAGTACTTCGGCGAGACGATGGGCAAGAGCTACGGCCCCGCCCCGATACTGGTAAAATGCTTTAAAGCCGGTAATTACGGTCAGAAAACCGGCAAGGGCTATTACGATTGGTCCAAGGGAAAGACCAACGAGATACCCATGAACGCCGGGGCGGACTTCAACCCGATAAGGGTAGTGGCGACGGCGGTCAACGAAGGCGTTAAGCTCATCGAGATGAAAGCTACCACCATGGCAGAGATAGACACCGCCGTCCTTCTCGGTCTTAACTATCCCCGAGGTCTTTTCCGCATGGCGGACAGCGTCGGCATAGATAGTATCATCAATGAACTGGACCGCCTCTACAAAAAATACAAGAAAGAACCGAGATACAAGGCTTGCGTCACGCTGACGAAACTGGTCAAACAGGGAAAGCTGGGCAGGAAGACCGGCGAAGGATTTTATTCTTACGGGCCCGGTGAATACGAGTTTATTAAGCTGGATATCAATAAAGAGACCAGAGTGGGTAAGCTTATCCTGAACCGACCCAACCGCGCCAATGCCTTCAACGCCGATATGATGACGGAAATCGATAAAGCCCTGGGCGAGCTTGAGAACGACGAGAAAGTAAGGTGTGTCGTTATCACCGGGGCAGGCGCCAATTTCTGCGGCGGCGCTGATTTTGCCGCTTTTGCGGCCGGCGAGGTAGATGCCGCGATGAATTTCAGCGAGGCGCCCCACGAAGTATTTACCCGGATAGAGATTTTCCCTAAACCGGTAATCGCCGCTATAAACGGGCCGGCCATGGGCGGTGGACTGGAAATGGCTTTAGCCTGCGATATCCGTATAATGAACAAAACCGCGATAGTAAGACTCCCCGAACTGACCCTCGGACTGCTGCCGGGCGCCGGGGCTACCCAGCGTCTCGGTCGGCTGATCGGCTGGGCACGCGCCAAGGAAGTAATACTCTTGAGCGACCCGGTCAACGCCGATAAAGCCCTCGAATGGGGGATGGTTAATTACATAGACGAACCGAAAGAGTTCGGTAAGCTGGTGGACGATACCGCCGTCAAGCTGGCCGAGGGTGCGCCAT
>CAYVPT010000387.1:0-2494 GCA_964453865.1 uncultured Dehalococcoidaceae bacterium | reverse complement strand
CTTCCACTCGGAGCACCGCATGATTCCCTGGCTGCGCGAGCTGGACCCCGACCCCGAGTGCGAAATCAACGATAAAACGGCGGAGATGCTCGGTGTCAGCAACGGGGAGTGGGTCTATATCGAAAACAAGCGCGGTAAAATAAAAATGAAGGCTAAAGTTACCCCCACCTCCCACCCGAGAATCGTCACGGCGCCCCACGGCTGGTGGCTACCGGAGACGGACGGCAAAGCGCCCAATCTCTTCAGTACCTGGGACCATAATATAAATATTCTGACCTCGATGGGGAACCAGGGCAAGTCAGGTTTCGGCGGTACCGACTACCGTTCCAGCCTCTGCCGCATCGTGAAAATCAAAGACTGAAAGGAGTAGCCATGCCCCGCAACGGCTTACTTATCGAATACGAATACTGCACCGGGTGCCACGCCTGCGAGGTCGCCTGCAAGCAGGAGCATAACTTCTCCGACGGCATGTGCGGCATCAGGGTGGATGAACTGGTCACGGTGAGTCCGGATAAGGTGCACGTGGACTTTGTTCCCATCACCACCCGTTTCTGCGACCTCTGTGCCGGCAGGACGGCTACGGGCGAAGCCCCCGCTTGCGTCAAGCACTGCCAGGCTATCTGCATGATGTACGGTCCCGTCACCGAACTGGTTAAAGCCATGGAGGAAAAACCGAGGTCGTCCATCTTCGCACCCAAGTAACCGACAGTCATTGTGAGGAGCGCAGCGACGAAGCAATCCACTCCGTCTTATGTCATTTTTTCGTGAGGGGACACGGGGGGTTTTAACCTCCCCCTTGCCCCACCCCATCGCTGGTTATCTTTTCCCACCCGGCCGCCCTCGCGGCATCATCGGCATATCCCGTGTGTCTACTCATATTATGACATGGCAAGTACCATGACTAATTTACCATTGTAATAAATATCCCAAGTACTAGAATGAAAACATAGATTTTCATAAGAAAATGGCAGACTGAACTCAATTATAAATATTTGACATTATAATATTCGAGGAAGTCGATATGTCAAATGAATTATCTGCTGATGAACAACAAATACTTGAACAGGTCACAATCTATATAGCCAAAGAACTGTCTGAAGGCAAGAAGAAAGATGATATAGTTAAAGAACTTGTCAAACAAGGTTGGCCAAAAGAATCCGCTATAAACTTCGTTGCAGAAACGAAATCAGCGATTGATGATTATAAGCATTCCCACGAAGGTCGTGAAATAATGGTAAGTGCAGCCAAACGCCATATGTTATACGGATTATTGTGGTGTGGAGGTGGTTCACTTATTACGTATTTAACTTACTCCGCCGCCAGCGAAGGTGGGATATATTTCGTTTTTTGGGGCGCCATTTTATGGGGGACTATTGACTTTTTCAGGGGACTACTAAATTGGTATAAGTACAAGAGTTGAAAGTCAATACCAATTTTCTCCCCCTTTCCCCCGCTAACCACTAATTACTAATAGCTAACTACTATCTCTACCCGAACGGGTGTTCCGCCAAGCTTTTATACCCCGCCAGCAGACCGCGCGGCACCTGCTGCATCAATTCGTCCATCGTCCAGGGTCCTTCCCCGAACTTGGTGATATTGCTGATTGTGGCCGGGTCGGAGTAAAGCCCGATGCTGTCGCCGCCCACGCTGAATACCGAACCGCTGATATTGGCGGCGGCATCGGTAGCCAAGTAGCAGATAAACGGCGCGGTATATTCCGGGCCGGGTGTCATCTTTAACATATCCACCGCGGGTACAGCCGCTGTCATCCTGAAAACAAAGGGGCTGTCCTCTTCAGGTACCACCTGCGAGTACAGGTCAAGTTCGTAGGACGCGCGTGTTTTAGCCCATGGAGAGAAAGCGTTACAAGTTATACCGTACTCGCGGAGTTCTATCGCTACCGCCCGGGTCAGCCCGACCACTCCCGCGTTAGCCACGCAGTACTCGCTGTGCTTGATGACGTCGCCCAGGTAAGCTCTGGATGTGCAGTTAAGTATGCGTCCCCACTTCTGCTTTATCATGTGGGGGGCGGCGTGGCGTATCATGTTGAAGTAGCCCTTCGGTTTGACCTGTGTCACACGGTCGAAAAGCTCTTCCGACATTTTCTGCACCGGACTGAACCCGAAAGCCCCGGCGACATTGACCAGGATATCTATCCTGCCAAAGTTATCGATGGCGGTCTGAATCAGCTTTCCGGCAACATTATAATCGGAAATATCTCCAAAACACGGCACAGCTTCGCCGCCCAAATCACGGATAGCTTTGGCCGTTGTCTCCGCATCGCCGTTGATGGCTTTCGTTTCGCTTTCAAACCATTCCCGCTTCTCTTTATCCAGCTTCTGTACCTGGGCATCGGTGAGGATAGCGTGACCCGTCGAGCCAGGACGCCGGTTGTTGGTGACCATTTTAGCGCCTTCCTGCGCCAGTGCTATTGCGATTCCCCGCCCGATTCCCTGTCCCGACCCCGTCACCACCGCGACCTTGCCTTTAAGCA
>CAYVPT010000386.1:0-2506 GCA_964453865.1 uncultured Dehalococcoidaceae bacterium | reverse complement strand
CGCCAAGATAGTTGCCAAGCTGCGGGCTGCCACTGGGTTTAAGTCCGGAAAAAACGCGTTTCTTCATGGAGACCTCCTGATATGGGGATTTTAACATAAAATCGAGTGTATCGACAAGATAAACTGATGGAAATTTCGTTTGCTTGCGGCTGGTCCTCAATACTCACCCCCTTGTCCCCCTCTCGAACAGGTTTATCTTTTATACTCGATTATTAATGTGTTCGAAAGGGGGAAAGAATTTGAGAGGGGGCGAAGCCCCCTCTCTCCTTAACTCCCCTCTTCAGCCAGCATAATCACTGGTTTATATGATGTTTCAGGCTGGAGAGGGGATAAAGGGGTGAGGTAAGCACCTGACGGTCAAATACAAACGTAACATTGACGGAGTATTTACATGATTGCTACCATGGATAGACCGGGGGTGAAGACATGATAAAAAGCTTTAACGGAAAGACGCCGAAGATAGCCGATACCGCTTTTATCAGCGAAGCGGCGTATATCGTCGGCGATGTGGAAATAGGGGAAAATTCGAGCGTCTGGCCGGGTGCGGTCATCAGGGGGGACACCGGTCGGGTCAGTATCGGAAAAGCAACGGCAATTGAGGATAACTGTGTGGTACATTCCGGTAAACCGGGTAAAGTCGACACATTCATCGGCGACATGGTAAACGTCGGTCACGGCGCGGTGATTCACGGTCGAAAAATCGGCAACAACGTGCTGGTGGGCATTAACGCCGTTATCCTGCACGGCGTGGAAATCGGCGATTTCTGCCTCATCGGGGCCGGCTGCGTAGTTAGCGAAGGTATGATTGTCCCCGATAATTCGTTCGTGGTGGGAGTCCCGGGCGAGAATAAAGGTAAAGTGACGGAGAAACAAATGAACTGGCTGCGGGACGTGCCCCACGAATACGTTGAACTGGCGAAGCAGTATAAAGCGGAAGGGCTTTAACTATCGTCTACATCTTATCAGGGGCATCCATGCCCATCAGGTTTAGCGTTCTACCCAGCACCAGCTTGGCGGCTTTCACCAGTTTGAGTCGCGCCCCGGTCA
Source organism: uncultured Dehalococcoidaceae bacterium (assembly GCA_964453865.1). GTDB lineage: Bacteria > Chloroflexota > Dehalococcoidia > Dehalococcoidales > RBG-16-60-22 > CAYVPT01. Next base: position 1,459 of record CAYVPT010000386.1, on the reverse strand, counting down.
TGGCTGTATCGCTGGTGAGTACGCGACAGTGCTTGTAAAAAACATGGAAGGCGGTAGCCAGGTCCTGGGCGTAGTAGGTCAGGTGGTGGGGCTCCAGAGTCAGGGCAATCATCTCCACTATCTCCGGCAGGAGCAGCATCTTGCGTATTAACGTCAGCTCCGGCTCGGTAGTCAGTACGGAGACATCGCCGTCGATGTTCTTAACGCCCCTTTCCTCGGCCAGCCGCAGGATGCTGGCGATGCGGGCATGGGCGTACTGGACGTAATAGACGGGGTTGTCCGCCGATTGCTTTTTGGCCAGCTCCAGGTCGAAGTCCATCTGGCTGTCGGCGGTGCGGGAAAGGAAAACGAAGCGGCAGGCATCAATGCCCACCTCGTCGATGAGCTCTCGCAGGGTGACAATATCACCGCTGCGCTTGGAGATTTTGACGACTTCTCCGCCGCGGCGCAGGGTGACCATCTGGTGGACGATTATTTCCAGTCTTTCCGGGTCGATGCCCAGTGCCCCGACGACTGCCTTAAGGCGGGATACATGGCCCATGTGGTCGGCGCCCCAGATGTTGATAACGCGGTCGAATTTACGTTCGATGAATTTATTATAGTGATAGGCGATATCGGCGGCGAAGTAGGTCGGCGAGCCGTTGCCGCGAACAACCACGTTGTCTTTATCCTCGCCGAGGGCGGTGGAAACGAACCAGGTAGCGCCTTCCTTCTCGGCGATATAGCCGCCCTGCTTGAGCATCTTCATCACCTTGTCGAACTGCCCGTTCTTATAGAGGGTCTTCTCGCTGTACCATACGTCGAAGTCGACGTGGAGCTTTTTCAGGTCTGCACGGGTACCGTCGAGTATTTTCGCCAGTCCTAGCTTGCCCAGTTCCTCGATACCTTCACCTTCAGGCAGGTCAAGGAAGCGGGCGCCTGCCTCTTTAATGATTTCGGTAGCGAGGTCGACCATATAATTGCCCAGGTAGCCGTCGGCGGGCATTTCGGCATCCCTGCCCAGGGCCTGCCGGTAACGTGCCCACAATGAGTTACGGAAGGCGTCCATCTGGCTGCCGGCATCGTTGAAGTAGTACTCCTTGACGACGCGGTAGCCGCTGGCGGTCATGATATTGCAGAGGGTACTGCCCAAGACGGCGCCGCGCCCGTGGCCAACGTGTAAAGGCCCGGTGGGATTGATGCTGACGAACTCTATCTGGATAAGTTTATCGCTGCCCAGCTCTATATTACCATAAGTATCGCCGCTTTCCAGGATGCCGTTCACCTGGCTGGTGAGCCAGTTGTTTTTCAAGGTGAAGTTAATGAATCCCGGCGGGGCCACCGTAACGCTTTCAATCTCAGCCGAAGGCGAGATACAGTCGGCTATTTCTTTAGCGATATCCAGGGGGCTGGTGCCGACGGCCCGCGCCAGCTTTAAAGAAATGCTGGAGGCGTAATCACCGTGCTCCGGCTGCTGGGG
>CAYVPT010000385.1:0-2509 GCA_964453865.1 uncultured Dehalococcoidaceae bacterium | reverse complement strand
AGCTCTCTCCTTTTATATATATTTTTGGTTGTACACAACGATATTTTGCTGCCCGGGTGATTGAAGTATATAACTTTAAAAGCGGTTTATTTCCCGTTTTCGCCCACGCGGGATAGCCTGAGGACTCCTACTCTACTAGCTACCTCCTTTTAATCATATCAGCTACATATCTGGTTTATCTTCCGCTTTGATACTTATTTTATCGAAGTCTAAATTTAAGTATAAATACTTAAGTATCACGGACTACCATCGAGTAATTTTTGCGGAGGTTAACTCTATAAGAAATTGCATCAAGTATAAGCGGGGGAATTTTACCATCCTATTTTGAAAAGAAAATAATAAGCCGGGAATTGTAGTACACCTTTCACTTAAAAGGTGATTAAAAAAGATGAATAAGGCCGGGCAGTATGTATTCGGGGGGAGTTCAACTCTGCTCCATCTCCACCAGACGAGGTAATAAAGTCCTTGTTAAGACCATGAAAATATTTTAAAAAGAATTTTATTCTGTGAATTAGATTGAATAACTTGCACTTTGCTACTAATTTGCTACTGATTATTTCAAGCTAAGATATTTTTAGCTTCAAAAATGCCTTTACCACTAATTACCGTTTTTACCCATATTGAAGCTAAAAGCACCGTTTTTCATAGCTAATCACTAATTTCAAGATCGTCACCATAGGCCCCTCGGTCATCCCTCCATAGCTTTAAATCAGTCGCCTTGATAATTTACATAAAGCTACTACCAGTGAACGGTGGCCTGCCGTTTCACCGGCATGTCCATTATACCGGGTGGTAAACATAGCGTCAAAGCACGATATTTTTTAATATAGTTGATTTTATATACCTCACCCCTTGTATTTATTTGAACCTATCCCCCTGTGTCCCCCTTCCCTTGAGGATTAATGAAGGGAAGGGAGAGTAATTTGAAAGAGGGGCTTCGTCCCTCTTAAACACCCGGTAGGGGAAGGAGGCATGTCCTGAGGGCTAGGCAGCGGGTGGTGCGAGGGCGGTCAGGGTGGGAAAAGATTAGAAACGATGGGGGAAGGGTGGTGTGGATTCCCGCTTTCGCGGGAATGACGGTAAAAGGAGCGGGAATGACGCTCAAGAATGCGGAAATTGATATTATTACTGAGGACGGAGTAAAATCAGGTACAGTTATTTTCCTATCTTAAAAATATCACCCAAGGAGGAACCTGCCCATGAAAGCCGCCTTTATCGTCGCCCCCCGGAAGTTTGAGATAAGAGATATCCCCATGCCGGAAATCAGCGAAAACGAGATGCTGGTGAAAATAGAGGCCTGCGGGGTATGCTCCAGCGACATGTCCGCCTACAAAGAACCGGCCAGCGAGGAGATGGCGAAACGCATGCCTTACCCGAGGCGGGCAGGGCATGAACCTTCCGGCACGGTGGTGGAGGTGGGGAAGAACGTCAAAGGCTACCAGGTAGGGGACAGAATAACCGGATTTTTTGCCGGTGAGTGCTACGCCGAGTACGCCGCCTGCGACCCCACCGACAGACTTGCCCGCGGTCACGGCTCGGTGATAGAAAAGATACCTGACGGGATTCCCTTCGAGCACGCGTTAGGCGAACCTTTGATGAGTCTGGTATCCATCACGCGTACGGCGACGCCGGAGTTCGGCGACTTCGTTTTCCAGGTAGGCTGCGGTTTCATGGGCCTGGGAGTCATCTGCGGGGTGGCCGGTCCTAAAATCAGGGAATACATCGTCGCCGATTTAGATGACAGCAGACTCAAACTGGCTAAAGAGCTGGGGGCCACTATAACGCTTAATCCCGACAAAGTGAACGTTACTCAGGAAGTGATGAAGATAACCGGCGGACGGGGAGTGGATGTGGCCATCGAGGTGGTCGGTCACCCGCGCGGACTGAAAATGGTCGGCGATGTCATTAAAACCAACCGCGCTAAAATCATTGCCGTCGGCTGGCACCAGGCGCCGGACACCTACGAACTGTTCAGCTGGATAAAATCACCGATTATCTACAGTCCCCAGGGCATCGGCATGTCCACGGACTACCAGAGCGAGCTGCAGCGTGCCATGTGGGCAGTGCAGAAGGGCATCTTCCCCATGGAAAAGCTGGTCACGCACCGCTATAAGCTGGAGGACATCGGGCAGGCCTTCGAGAACAACCTCAACCGCGTGCCCGGCTACATCAAGGGCGTGGTCATGCCCTGGCTTTAGAAAGGGGCGTTCAAGAGGGGCAAACTCATCTTTTCAATCTTCCGGGACAGGCCGCGGATGGTGCGAGGGCGGCCTGGGTGTGAAAAGATAAAAACGAGGGGAGGGGGCTGGATTCCAGCCGGAGTTTACCCCGTACCCCGATACGGGGCTGGAATGACATTGTAGAGAGGCCGGACGCCCGTCCTCGGGCTGAACTTGGGCTGAAACCGGTGCTGGAATGACATTAAAACAAAAATATCCTGAAGAAAAAGGAGGTTTTATGAAACTGGGCAGATTTATAGTTGACACCCACGTACACTCCCAGCGCCACG
>CAYVPT010000384.1:0-2512 GCA_964453865.1 uncultured Dehalococcoidaceae bacterium | reverse complement strand
TCTATTGTCATTGCGAGGAGTCCTTTCGCGTAAGGACGACGAAGCAATCTCTTTCGAGGTTATTTGAGATTGCTTCGCTTCGCTCGCAATGACATATTGTAGAGATAAAATTATCAAGTCAGTGTTTCCCAATAAAAGTGATAGTGACGTAAGGTAAATTATGAAAGTCTATCTGGGTATTGATGTCGGGTCGGTGACTACCAAGCTCGCCGTATTGAATGAGGCCGGCGAACTGCTCGAAAGTCTCTATCTCCCGACAGCCGGAAAGCCGGTGGCTATGGTACAGGAAGGTCTGCGGCAAATCGCGCAGCGGTTGCCGACGGAGGCTGTTATCAGCGGTGCGGCTGCTACCGGGAGCGCTCGCAACCTGGTCGGCGCGGTCGTCGGTGCCGACCTGATAAAAAACGAAATTACCTGCCAGGCAGTAGCCGCCGTTCACTATAATCCTGACGTACAAACGGTCGTTGAAATCGGCGGACAGGACAGTAAAATTATCATCATACGGGACGGCATGGTCACCGATTTCGGGCTCAACACGGTCTGCGCCGCCGGTACCGGCAGCTTTCTGGACCACCAGGCGGCCCGTCTCAAAATGGATATCGAAGAGTTCTCGCGGCGGGCATTACTGGGCGGTGATACTGTCAGTATTTCGGGTCGCTGTACCGTCTTCGCCGAGTCGGACATGATACATAAACAACAAACTGGCTGTAAGGTTGACGATATTATTTACGGACTCTGCCGGGCACTGGTGCGTAACTACCTGAGCGATATTGCCTCCGGCAAAGATATTCAGCCTCCGGTGGTCTTTCAGGGAGGCGTTGCCTTCAATGCCGGTATCATACGGGCTCTGCGTGAGGAACTGGAAATGGATATAATTGTCCCACCCCGCCACGAGGTTATGGGGGCTATCGGCGCGGCGCTGCTGGCGCACGAACATATGGCTGATAGCCGGGATGGCTGCCGGTTCCGCGGATTCGGCGTCAGTGATGTTGATTTTAAGACGTCTTCGTTTGAATGTCATGCCTGCCCCACCTCCTGCGAGATTGTCCGGATTTCGGAGGATGGTCGCGTCGTTGCCGACTCTGGAGGGCAGTGTGATATGTGGGAAAGGAGTATCATCGGGCGTCAAGCCTGACTTAAAAATATGAAAATTGCTGTTGATGCTGCCGGGGGCGATTTCGCCCCGCACGAGATGGTCAAGGGTGCCATCAAGGCCGCCCAGGAATACGGCGTGGAAATCGTTCTGGTGGGCCGGAGAAACGTTCTCCGCAAGCTGGCGGAAAAGTCCATAGAGAAGACCGGCATTACTATCGTCGATGCCAAACAGGTTATCGACTTTGATGAGCACCCGATAAGGTCGATTCAAAACAAGCCGGACTCATCGATAGTCGTCGGTACCAACCTGCTGAAAAACGGTGATGTCCAGGCTTTTGTTTCGGCGGGAAATACCGGGGCGGTGGTGGCGGCGACGTTGCTCACCCTCGGTAAACTGAACGGTGTCAGCCGGCCGGCCATCGGCTGTTTTCTGGATACCATTTCTTCTATCCCGGCTCTCCTGGTGGATGCCGGCGCTAATGCCGATTGCCGCTCGGAACACCTGCTGGAATTCGCCCGGCTGGGTTCCGTTTACAGTAAAAATATCCTCGGTATCCCCTCGCCGCGTGTCGGCCTCCTCTGCAACGGCTCCGAGGAAGGCAAGGGCAATCGCCTGGCCCAGGAGACCTACCGGCTATTAAAGGATGCCAAAGACCTTAATTTTATCGGCAATATCGAGGGACATGATATCGTTAAAAGGACCACCGATATTATTGTAACCGATGGCTTTACGGGCAATATCGTCCTTAAGACCATCGAGGGTTTCAGCGATAATTTTCTGACCTCGGTGCGCCAGATAGGGCATGTCTTTACCAGCGCCTCTCGTGTGCGGGGTCGCGAACTGCTCCGCGATATCGGTCTGACTTCATGGTCCAAGAAAATGGACTATACCGAGTACGGCGGGGCATGTCTTCTCGGCGTTAACGGTAATGTTATCATTGCGCATGGCAGGAGCCAGGCCAGGGCTATTAAAAACGCCGTCGGTCTGGCCAGGGAAACCATAGAACATAACATCATGGAAAAATTTAGGGAGGAACATAATGAGCAAACCAGTAGAAATTGAAGAAGCTAAATTTGAGGAAGACGTCTTAAAAGCATCGTTGCCGGTTCTGGTCGATTTCTGGGCGCCCTGGTGCGGTCCTTGCCGCATGGTGTCTCCGGTTGTCGAAGAGCTGGCCAAGGAGTATGACGGCAAGGTCAGCTTTTTCAAAATCAATGTTGATAACAGCCCCAAGGTCGCCAGCAAATACGGTATAATGAGTATCCCCACCTTGATGCTTTTTAAGGAAGGGGAGCCCGTTGATATGATTATCGGCTTCCGTCCCAAGGATGAGTTGAAAAAGGGTCTGGACAAGGCTCTGTAATTAGGGAGGGGGATTAATGAGCAAACCCCTAAAAAAATACGATGTCGTCATTA
>CAYVPT010000383.1:0-2515 GCA_964453865.1 uncultured Dehalococcoidaceae bacterium | reverse complement strand
CGGCTGCATCAGCGGGGTATGAAAGGCGCCGCTTACCTGCAGGGGAATGGCGCGGCTAGCTCCGGCGGCGGTCGCCATCTCCATGGCTTTGTCGACGTTCGCGGCAGCGCCGCTGATAACAATCTGTCCGGGACAGTTGACATTGGCCATAACCGTATCGGACTGACGGCAGACATCGGTCAGTTTAGCTTCTTCCAGACCGATGATAGCCGCCATGGCTCCCGGGCTTTTCTGTCCGGCTTCGTGCATCAGCCGGCCCCTTTCTCGGGCCAGGCGGACCGCCGTGGTAAAATCGAAGACGCCGGCTACGGCTAAAGCCGTGTATTCGCCAAGGCTATGACCGGCCAAATAATCGGGATTGGGAAGCCGGCTGCCGCTGATTTCCCTGATGGCCTCCAGACAGGCGAAAGCTGCCGTCACCAGGGCCGGCTGAGCGTTTATTGTCTGGCGAAGTTCCTCCTCCGGGCCTTCAAAGCATAGACCGGAAAGGGAAAATTCCAGAGCTTTGTCCGCCTGTTCGAAGATAGCCTTCGCCGACCCGACATTATCGTACAGGTCCCGTCCCATACCTACGGACTGGGAACCCTGACCGGGAAATACCCAGGCTGTTTTCGTCATATCAGTTGCTTCCCTCCTCTTAGTTCTTGAATGAACGAAAAGCAGACCCTTTCTCCATCCTGTTTATAAAGGGAATAATCATAGAAAGGGTCCTTCGGCTGATAGAAAATCTAAGCGGCGGGCTTTTTCCGTTCTTCTTTCTTGATGACCTCGCGGCCATTGTAGGTTCCGCAGGTCGGGCAGGCATGATGGGGCTGTTTGGGGTTATGGCACTGGGGGCAAAAGTCCAGTGCCGGCGACTTCCGGGCGTTATGGCTCAGCCGGTTCCCGGCACGCGACTTACTTTTCTTTCGTTTTGGTAGTGCTCCCATTTGTTCTCCGTTCTTTATCCTTTATTGTAGTATTGTAGCAGAGTTCACCGTAGTCCCGCCAGCTTGGACCAGCGGGGGTCAATATTCTCTGCCGGACAATCGCATTTTCCCTGGTTAAGGTTTTGCCCGCACTTCGGGCACAGTCCCGCGCAGTTTTCGTCGCAGAGGGCTTTCATCGGTATGGCAATCAGAGCGTATTGACGTACCCCTTCCGTTAAGTCGAGGATATGGTGTTCATCGATGGTGAAGGCGCTGGGCTCCTCCGGTGCGGGCAGCAGGGCGCCGCTATTTACGTCTACGGTAGGCAGATACTCCTCTTCGAAAGCTATTTTTAAGGGTTGATGGAAACTGCCTAAACAACGGCAGCAACTGAGCTCTACTGCCGTGGTCAGTTTGCATTTTACTAGAATACTCCGCGGAGTACGCAGTAACTGGCAATTTCCCTTAATTGTATATTCTTTACCGTCACCGATAATCTCAGCCGCTTCGTTTATCTCGTAAGCTCTGGTCGATCCGATCGACTCCTGAAGTAACTGAGATACGTTAAACTGCATGCCGCCTCGCCTCCACTACAGCCGGATACAACACATTAATTATAGAGTAAAGGAATACCTCTCGCAAGCCTGAATAGTGTTGCCGTGGCTGAGAATATTATGAAATTTGTGATAACTCGATGTCGAAGGTAAGGTCTTTACCGGCCAGCGGATGGTTCCCGTCCAGGGTAACGCTTTCCTCCGAGACTTCTTTGACGATAACAACAAATGGCTGACCACCGGATGGCTGCACCTGCAGTCTCTGGTCGACTTTGGGATCCAGTCCTTCCGGCAGGTCCTTTTTCTTAAATTCCATGACCATTTCTTTACGATATGGACCGTAGGCTTTCTCGGATGTTATTTTAAAGGTTTTGGATTCACCAGGCTTCATCCCGATTACCGCCTGTTCGAAGTCGGGTATCATCCGGCCTTCGCCGACTTTGAATTCCAGAGGTTCTTTATCGGTCGATGAATCAAATACCGTACCATCGTCAAGTTTACCCGTGTACTGGACTTTCACGGTATCGCCGGTTTTTACCTGTGCCATGATTTCCTCCTTTTATGCTATGAGAATGGAAAATCGGTATAAATAGTCAAGTATTGAAAAGCGTCTTTTCGGTTTAAAGGTTAAAAGAAGCTAACAGGTGCGATTTACGGCGGGATACCCGGTAGCCATTTTCTATTTATGGCCTTAGCGACTCTGGATTTCCCCAGGTCCAGTAATAACAATTGTACCATGATTTTAGGGTATATGTGAAATTATAGAATACCGGTACTATCGGCATCCAGTTGTCTGATGACAACCCCGCCCCCTCGTTTCTAATCTATTCCCACCCTGGCTGCCCTCGCACCATCTGTGGCTTATCCCGGTGTTTTCACCCCTCTCTCCCCTGTCGTTGCAAGCGCAGTTAAGCAATCCGTATACATCCTTCGCCATCAGGTTAAGTAAAGAGCATTAACGGTGATTTTATCCGCAAAAAGGGGCGTGCGTAGCGAGGGGGTGCGAAGCCCCCTCTCGCCTGAACTCCCCTCTCCAGCCATCAATATCTTTGG
>CAYVPT010000382.1:0-2520 GCA_964453865.1 uncultured Dehalococcoidaceae bacterium | reverse complement strand
CACATGAAGTCGTCTTCCTGCACGTAGAAAGGTCCTGTTTCCTGCGCTTCCTTGAACATCTCGCAGAAAGCGCGTTTCTCTTTTATCCTCTCGATACCCTCGGGTCTGGTGGGCAGGAACTTGACGCCTACCGGTTTCCTTTCCAGATTAAGTTTATCAAACGCGGAATAGTCTCGCGGGATTGAGCTCATAATAATCTCCTTATACTTTGTTGTTTACCTGTCATCCCTTCATCATCCCGGGGAGCCAGAGACTTATCTCGGGGAACGCTATCAATATAGCCAGGAAGATAAATAGAGCAATCAGGAAAGGCATTACTCCCCGGAGAAGTTTATCCACCGGAATATCAAAGGCGGTTCTCATCATGAACAACTCCAGTCCCATCGGCGGCGTAATCAGCCCTATCTGCATGTTGACCACATATAGAACTCCGAACCATATCGGGTTAAAGCCCAGTGCGGTGATTACGGGAACAAAGATAGGTACGGTAAGTAACATAATGGTTATAGCGTCAATGAAGCAGCCCAGAATCAAAAGCAATATGTTTATGGCGATAATCACCAGCCAGGGAGAAAACCCTGAGGTTGTCACGAAACCGGTTATCGAATTAACCACGCCGGAAGTACCGATAACGTAAGAGAATAGCCAGGCGCCGATCATCATAAAGAGAATCATGCCGTTTATTTTGGCCGTTTCCAGTAAGGCCCGCTTCAGTCCTTCCCAGCGTAGACGGAAAACGGCAACACCGATAATCAGTACCACGACACAGCCGACACCGGCAGCTTCGGTTGGAGAGGCTATACCCATGTATATCGAGCCCAGGATAGAAACCATAACCACCACGATGGGCCAGACCTTTTTCAGTGAGGAGAAGCGCTTTCTCCAGCTGACGCCACCCAGGGCCGGGCCGAGCTTGGGATTCCGCCAGCAGATAATGACAGCTACGGCTGCCAGCATTAATGCCAGCATGACGCCCGGTACCATGCCGGCCATAAAGAGATGACCGATGGATGTCTCGGAGAGGACGCCGTAGATAATCATGCCGGCGCTGGGTGGGATGAGGGGACCGAGAACACCGCCGCAGCACAATCCGCCCATGGCCAGTCCCCTGTCGTAGCCGTACCTTTTGAATTCCGGCTCGGCTACCTTGCCCACGGCCAGGATAGTGGCGGTGCTGGTGCCGATGGCGGCGGCCATGGCCGCCTCGCCCCAGATACTGGTAACGATAAGGCCTCCGGGTACGCGCGAAAGCCAGCTCCGGGCGGCCTCGTAAATGTCCTCGCCTATTTTGGTCTCGGACATGAGACAGGCAATGAGAACGAACAGCGGCAGGGGGGTCCAGTTGATGTTAAAGAGAGTGTTGAACGTGGTCCAGCCTATTTTATCCAGGCTGAGAGAGCCGTAAGCAAAGAAAGCCACGACCAGGGCGGTAAATCCCAGGGCATAAATAACCTGCATGCCCATCAACATGAGAAAGAGCATGCCTACCACGCATACTATTGCCGCTGTGGTGAAGTCCATGATTACCTCAATTTATTGTTCGCCGGCATTATCGGGTTCCCCGGCGGCGTCCGGGTCCTGACCTTTTCTGAGTAGACTGATGCCTTCCAGAAATTTCCCGATGAGAACGATACAGAGAAGAATATAACCTGCCGGGATAACCAGTTTGATGGGCGCCAACGGCAATGCCCACGGCGATTGACTCACCTGGCCTATTTTCAGGGCGTATAACGCATTGTCCAGGCTCTTCCAGGTGAGTACAGCGCAGAAAACAAGCGCCAGGACCGGGAAAATGGTATTGATGAGGATTACTTTCATCTTGAAGGGAAAACGGGATGCAATGAGGTCATTCCTGACATGCTGATTTAGCTTTTCAACCCCGGCTACCGCCAGCACACCGCAGAACAGGAGGAACATGGTGCTGAACTCGTAGGCAAAGGGATCGGGAGAGTGAAATATGTATCTCTTGACGACTCCATAGCTCTGGAGCCATGCCATCAGCAATATCAGTACCCCGCTGAATAACAGCAGAAAGTTGGTGATGTAATTCATCCAGTGATCCAGTTTCCGCATCACTCTATCAAACAATCTTCATCACTCCTGATTGGGCCTGGCGCTTTATTATTCTTCGCCGGCAAACTCTATAGTCGCGGGCATGCCGTTGCTTTCCCGGTTCTAGTTAGGATACTTGGCGTTGGCCTCGTTGGCGATATCCATCACTTTCTTACCGAAATCGCCGTATGTCGCCATCAGTTCATCGATAACCGGCTGGCAGGCGGCCTTCCACCTGTCTATCTCTGCCTGGGGCACCTTGTATATCGTTACCCCGGCGGCGGCTATCGCTTCGTGGTCTTTTATCCATTCACCTTTCAGCCACTGGTCGATGACGTCCGACTGTTTCTGGGCTTCTTCGGCCAGTATATCCTGGATTTTCTTGGGGAGCTTGTTCCAGGCGTCCAGGTTGATGGAAAATCCGTGAAGGGCCGGTACCATGTAGGCTGATGTCATGTGTTTGGCCAC
>CAYVPT010000381.1:0-2521 GCA_964453865.1 uncultured Dehalococcoidaceae bacterium | reverse complement strand
TAACCTTGAGCATGTCCAAAGTACTGGCGGTAGCCAATGCATGGTTGTACCATTAGTCTGGTCTCCCATGTTCCAGCGACTGGTTACGACGTACTCGGGAGTGCGCCCTTTCTCGCCATCTATCCCCCTTTTTACCGTTTTTCGTTTTTCCAGCATTATAACTGGAATCATTTTTGTGGGGTCAATCTAATATTTTAATAAATGAATTAAACAAATTTCTTTACTTTTGCTACTATCTTATCGAGAGTGGTAAAGTTATCTGAGTTTAGCTGAATATGTTTGATGTAAAGATCTGTGAAATCGAGTAAAAACCCGAAAACCTGAATTCTTACTCTAGCGCTGGTATCTATGATGGGGAAGGAAATGGTCAAGAAGTTAGTTAAAATATTTGTCATTCTGACACTGCTTATAAGTAATGTCGTATTCATAGGGCAGGAAGTAGCCGCTGACAGCAATCTGGTTCTTAAAGAAGGTTCATTAATATACCCCACATCTGAAGGCCAGTATGTCCCCGACCAGATAATAGTCAAATTTAAGGAAACGACTATCGGTATTTCTGAAGCTAACCTTAATAGAAGTCTTGAAACTGAGGTAATTTACACCAGTGCCCGCACCGGGTTTAAGGTTTTAAAAATTCCCGAGGGTAAGTCTGTGGTCGAGATGGTCGAGGCTTATTCGAGACAAACTATAGTTGAATATGCCGAGCCTAATTATTTATACCAAATAAATTGGAGCCCTGATGACACATATTATTCCTTTCAATGGCACTTTGACCAGATTAACCTCGAGGATGCCTGGGATTTAGATACTCACACCCCGAATTATGGCGGCGCCCCCGGCATAATAGTAGCGGTGATAGATACCGGGATAGCCTATGAAACCTTCGGCGGATATTTACAGGCACCGGACTTAGCCAATACCAATTTCACCAGCGGCTGGGATTTTGTTAACGATGATGCCCATCCTAATGATGACAACGGCCACGGTACCCATGTCTGCGGAACCATAGCCCAGAGTACCAATAACAGCTTGGGAGTAGCGGGGATAGCTTTCAACACCACCATTATGCCGGTAAAGTCATTTAATAGCGAGGGAATCGGTACCGGTGTTTGGATTGCCGATAGCTTTCATTACGCCGTTGATAATGGCGCCGATATAATCAACTATAGTGCTGGCGGCCCTGACTCCACCACACTGGAAAATGCCGTTGCTTATGCCTATAATGCCGATGTTACCGTGATTTGTTCTGCGGGCAATGATTATGAATATGGAAATGGCCCCCAGTATCCTGCAGCCTATGATGATTATTGTATTGCGGTTGGGGCTACCAGGATTGACCAAAACCGCGCCTATTACTCTAACACTGGCACTTACCTTGACATAGTCGCTCCAGGTGGAGATGTGACAGTAGACCAGAACGATGATGGCTATGGAGATGGAGTTCTTCAGCAGACTTTTGAGGAAGGTGACCCCACTGATTTCGGTTATTACTTCTTTCAGGGGACATCTATGGCCTGTCCCCATGTGTCTGGTGTCGCCGCCCTTATACTGGCTGAGCACCCGGGCTGGACGCCGGACCAGGTGAAAAACGCCATTGAGTCAACTGCCACCGATTTAGGAGACCCCGGTTGGGATCAAGTATATGGCTGGGGGCTGCTGAATGCCCATGCAGCTGTTGGTCTGGAAGCCAACACCTCACCCGAAGTCACCAACGCCGCTGCTACGCAGAGTTCCCACACCGTTGAAATCGCCTTTGATGTCACGGATGCCGAGCAGTATGAAGTAACCATCAGCTTCGAATACTGGGACGGTTCCAGCTGGCAGCCTTGTGCTACCACCACTGGTGAGGGTACCCAGGACACCGGCACGGAGAGATCAGGCACCTGGGACGCTAAATCGGACTTCGATGAGCATTACATGACCGATTGTAAGATACAGGTGACTGCCGATGATGAACAGCCTGCTGATAACACAGGCTCAGGCGAAAGTGGCGAATTTACGCTGGATACCAAAGACCCCACTGGTTATGGTTGTGATATTCCTGCCAACGAAGCCCTCGATATCTCCATAACTCCCAACCTTAACTGTCTTTCCGCGTTAGATGATAGCCCGCCTGTTTCTTATAACTTCCAACTGGCTGAGGATGATATCTTTACAGCAGGTTTACAGGAAAGCGGCTGGCAGAGCAGTAATACCTGGTCACCTTCTACCCTCACTTATAACACGCAATACTACTGGAGAGTGAAGGCTAAGGATAACTACAGCAATGAGACTGACTATAGCCTTGCCTTTATTTTTACCACTGTGTCCAATGATGCTCCTGCGGTCACGGACATTCCTGACCAGACGATAGCCGAGGGTGAGACGTTTGCCACCATCAATCTTGATGACTATGTCGAGGACCCAGACAACACCGATACCGAGATGACCTGGACGTACAGTGGCAACACCGAGCTTACAGTAAGAATCGTGAGCCGGGTAGCCACGATAGGGATACCCTATACTGAATGGAATGGCGCCG
>CAYVPT010000380.1:0-2533 GCA_964453865.1 uncultured Dehalococcoidaceae bacterium | reverse complement strand
GCAGCCGCCTTTATAACCGAGTTTCCAGTAAGGCTCGCGGGACGGTTTGAGTATCGCTTCCAGCACCCGGTCGCCTCGCGCTCCCGGTACCGACGGCATAAGTTCCAGGCCGGACTTTTCAGCTATCTCCGATATGTCCTGCTTCTGGAACTCGACTCTTTCTTCGGGCAATTCTTCACGTCCGGCTATGCCGACGATGACAACCCACGGTGGTATTTCCTTTTTCAATGCTTTAATCTGCTCGGGACTATCCCCGAGAATACGGGCCAGATTAGTATTATTGAGTAGAAATAACTCATCGGCGTATCTGAATTTCAGTATTCTATACGTAAAATCGAACAGGTCACCAAGCTTCTTAGCCGGCACCAGGAAAAGCTCGTGAAGCCGGGGTAATACCTCGCATCTCAGTGATGCCCAGGTAGCGATACCCATGCTTCCCTGGGCCGCCGAAAGAAACCTGTAGAAATCGGTCTGTCCCGGCCCCACCGGATTTGCCTGTCTTTTCTCGTCTTCCCACTGTTCTTCTAGGTCCAGGGGACCGCCCATACCCGCTTCACCGGTCCAGAGCTTGTTGCCGTCCCCCCAGACTATCTCCAGGCAGCGCAGGGGGTCGATGGACGACCACTGGTAGCGGCAGTTCAGACGCGGCTCTCTTTCCAGCAGACTGGTAATCACCGACTTGTTGGGCCGCGGCAGTAGCGGACTCGAGAGCATCAGCCCTTTCTCGGCCAGGGCCGGCTGCAGCTCGCTGTAAGTTACCCCGGGCTCTATTACGGCCATCCTGTTGCGGCGGTTAATGCTGATGATTTTCTTCATACCGCTGAGGTCTATTATGACCGCCTCAGGTGTTCCGGGCACGGTATCGCCATGAAAATGCGGCGGACCGGAGCTTACCGGTACCAGCGGTGTCTTTGTCTTGTTAGCCCAGCCGACTATCTTCTCCACCTCGTCCACGTTCTTAGCTTTCAAAACGTATTGCGGCTTTATCATCCGGGTAAAACTCTGGTCTCTGGAATAACTATCCAGAGTCCCGGAATCATCCAAAACATTATCGGCACCAATCAAACCAGCCAGTTCGGCTTTCCGGTCAGCCATCTTTCGCCTCTCTTTCTTAATATCATATAAACGTTGTTTGGCGGAATTATTTAGGTCTGATTCTTCCCTCGCCTGAGCTTTGATAAAGCCGCAGCAGCCTGCTTACGCACTAAATTACTCTTGTCTTCTAGGGCTTTTTCAAGTATTAGAACCACCCTGCTGTCGCCGAGACAACCCAGCGATGAAGCGGCAATTCCCCGTACGGATTCGGCGTTATCATCTAAAGCTTTTATCAATACTTCCACGGCCCGTTTATCACCGGTTAATCCGAGTGATGAAGCCGCAATTCCCCGCAGGCATTCGTCACCGTCTTTCATCAACCCTATAAAAGGGAGGACCGCCTTTTCCGTCCGCAGCTCCCTGAGCGCTATGGCGGCACGAACTCTCACCTGGTTATTCGAGCTTTCCAACGCCCGGAGCAGGGTCGGGGTGATATTATGACCACCGAGTAGTCCTAAAATAGTAACGGTCAGGGGATGCAATTCTTCCTTGCTCCCGTCTTCCAGAATTTCCTTCAAATGCGGTATCGCCAGCACACACCCGGCATCACCCAGCGCCGAAATGACGGCCCGTAATACAGTGTTACTGTCATCCTGCAAGGCGTTAATAAGCGGCGATATAACCTCCTCGCCGGACAGTCTCCCCAGGGCGATGGCGGCGCATCCACGCAGCCATTCGACCTCACTTTTGTTTTCCAGTGTCTGAATCAGATATTCTCCGGCTTCCTTATCACCCGTCTTACCCATGGCTATAATAGCGGAAGCCCTGACTTTGATATCTTCGTCATTCAGGCTATCCGTCTGAGTTTCCGGCATGATAAAATCCTCCGCGATGATGAGTATTTCCTTGACATTGAATCAGATACTGTATACTATAATAAACCATGAATAACTGGCAACACAATCCCAAAATACGGGAATCTCAATCGAAAAACAGCCAGGATTCCTATACAAACACTTCCCTGCTACGCGCCACCAACATCCTCCACTGTCTCAGCAACGGTATCAATACCAACACCGAGATAGCCAAGTACTGTAAATACAGCACCTCAACCGTGCACAGGCTTCTGAACGTAATGAAGAACTTGAACTGGATAGTCCAGGACCGTATCAACCATAAATACTACCTGGGCCCGGTAGTCAATAACCTGTTGTCAAATCAGGCCGATGCCCACCGGTACCTGCTTATCAATGCTTTGCAGGAAATGGTGCGTCTATCTCAATTAAGCAGAGAGACTATTAACCTTTCTGTCCTTGTCCAGCTCCGTTCTGTCCTGCTGCACTTTATTCCCAGCGAACAGGAGCTTAAAATCGTCGAAGTAGACTCAGAACAGGGTATGCAGTTCGGCGTCGGAGCTACCTCCAAAGTACTCCTGTCGCAACTTCATGAGAAAGAAATAAGGGAAGTCCTGAATAAGGTCGATTTATTCGAGTTTACA
>CAYVPT010000379.1:0-2576 GCA_964453865.1 uncultured Dehalococcoidaceae bacterium | reverse complement strand
GGGCACACCTCGGCAAGGGGCTCGGGCACGACTTCCTGCGGCATGCCCGGCGCACGAAAGTGCTGGTACACCTGCTCGACGGGACCGCGGCGTCGCCGGTTGAAGACATGATGCGATTAAACGGGGAACTGGCCATGTTCGACCCTGTACTGGCGCGCAAGCAGCAGATCGTGGTCCTTAACAAAATCGACCTGCCAGAGGTACAGAACAGGCTGGTCGAACTTAAAAAGGAGCTCAACAGCGCCGGCATTAATGTACAGGAAATTTCAGCAATGACAGGGCAGGGTGTGGAAAGGTTAATGAAAGAGGTCAACAAGGTCCTGAAGTCGGAGAAAGAAAGTGAGAAAGATACCCGTAAGCCGGTCAAGGTGTACCGGCCCCGGCCCAGAGAACCGAGGGTAAAAATAAGCCGGGTGGGGGATGAATATATCGTCGCGGCGCCCGGCCTGGAACGCATCAAGGGCGGGGCGGGAGTAAATGCCGCCGACCTGCGCTGGGAACTCGACTACCAGTTCAAAAGGCTGGGAGTCGATAAAGCACTGGAGAAGGCGGGAGCGAAAGAAGGGGATAAAGTCCGCTACGGGGAAATTACCTGGGAGTGGTCATTGCCCGGGAGGAAAAAATGAAAGTAGGTGTGCTCGGGGGAACGTTCGACCCGGTCCACCGGGGTCATATAGCCATGGCCGAAGAAGCGAAGGCCTCGCTGGGACTTGATGAGATGCTCCTGATACCGGCCGGTCACCCGATGTCGAAGACGACATACCGGATAACACCAGCCCAACACCGCCTGGAAATGCTGCGTCTGGCGGCAGCCGATAAGCCCCATTTAAAGGTGTCTACCATGGAACTGGAGCGACCGGGACCGACCTATACCATAGATACACTCATCGAATTAAAGAAGCGTTACGGAGATAAAGCCGATATATATTTCATTCTGGGGTGGGACAGCCTGTCCCAGCTAGCGGAATGGCATGAGCCGGGTAGAATCATCGGGATGTGTCACCTGGTGGCCGTGCCGCGGCCGGGATTCCCCAAACCCAGCCTGGAGGAATTAGAAAAAGAATTACCGGGCATATCCGGCAAGGTGATATTTATGGATAAACCGCAAATGGATATCTGCGCCTCGGGCATACGGGACACGGTAGCTGGCGGAAAAGCTATAGACACGCTTGTGCCGGGGCCGGTGGCGAAATACATTAAAAAAAATCAATTGTATAAAGTCACATAATAATAGGCGCGGAGGAAAATCATTTCTAAGACCGAATACAAAAGAGCGATTCCATTTGATTTCCATGGTCTGAAAATCCGGGAGCTTACACCGGAAGGATTGTCTGATGCGTCCCTGGCGGAAATAGAAATCCCTCCCGGAAGAAAACACGAAACTGCACGTTCGATAAAAAGCGAGAAGGTATACATCATCAGAGAGGGAAAGATATCCTTTCGAGTAGAGGGCAGGCTGCAAAATCTGGAAACAGGAGACGCGCTTTTAATTAAGCGCGGTGAGTGGTTCGATTATCATAACTTCAGCAGTAAGACGGCGCGAGTCCTGCTCGTTCATATTCCTGCCTTCGACCTTAATAATGAAGAATTCCGCAATAAACCTGACAAGGAGGTCTAGCATGAAAGCTGTCGGTATTGTCGGCAGCCCCAGGAAAGGGGGCAATACGGAGACATTAACGGCGCATTGCCTGAAAGCGATAGCCGAGGAGGGATTCGAGACGGACCTGGTGAGCCTGGCAGGACTCGATATAAAGGGCTGTAACCACTGTGATTACTGCCGCGACCATGAAGGGTGCTCGATAGAGGATGACCTGCAGCCTGTATACGAGAAGATGATAGCCTGCGATGCCCTTATCGTCGCTTCGCCGGTATATTTCAGCTCGGCTACGGCACTGGTGAAGGGGCTATTAGAGAGGGCGGGATATATGTCTATCCGGGGAAATCCCTTCGCGGGAAAGGTAGGCGGGCCCCTGGTGGTCGCCAGACGAGGCGGTCAGGACTTTACCTTCGCCGAACTGCTCTACTGGTTTCACATCAAGCAAATCATCAATCCCGGTTCGACTTACTGGAATATGGCTTTCGGACGTGAGAAAGGCGAGGTGGAGAAAGACGAGGAAGGGATGAGGACGGCCTGGAACTTCGGGAAGAACGTCGCCAGGGTGGCGAAAAAGCTCAGGACCTAAATCCAATCTTTCATACAAGCAGGCTGCATAATAACTATTGACAAGTGACAATAGATATTATAGATTAAAATAACTATGCGAATGCTTGTGGCAATACCGGTTTTTGATATAGATGGAGCTTGTATTGAACTAGCAAAGCTTACAGGAAAACCTAAGAAGTACAGTAGGCAAAGGCTAAACGTGTTGGTAAAGCAGAAAATACAATCTCCAATAAAAGTTGGCAGACAATATTTACTTACCGAGGCGCAATTGGGCTTGTTAGCAGATGAACTCAAACAACCAGGTAGGCCAAAAATATAGTAATAAGACAACAATAAAATATATCTATTATATGTATAAATAATTATTGACAAATGACAATAGATATCCTATAATTATTCCAAGATGAGATTT
>CAYVPT010000378.1:0-2586 GCA_964453865.1 uncultured Dehalococcoidaceae bacterium | reverse complement strand
TACCAGTCCAGCAACGTACCCACGTCTTTTTTAAAGTCGGGCACCGAAGCCTCGACTAAATGACCGCCTAAAGCCTCTCCCTTTTCGTAGAGTACTACCTTGTGGCCCCTAACCGCAGCAACCCTGGCCGCTTCCATTCCGGCGATACCGCCGCCGATGACGATGACCTTTTTCGGCTCATCTACTTTATCAAGCTGGTATTCCTTCTCTCTGCCGCAGGCAGGATTTACCGCGCAGCTGAGTGACTCGCCTTTCATGAATTGCCAGATGCAGCCTTCGTGGCACCCGATACATGGTCGTATATCTTCCGTCCTGCCTTCGAATACCTTGGTTGGCCAGTAAGCATCGGCCAGCAGTCCCCTGCCCAGAGCCACCATGTCGGCTTCTCCCGAAGCGATTACCTTTTCCGCCAGCTCCGGGACTTCCAGCCTGCCGACGGCTATTACCGGGATTTTTACAACTTCTTTGACCCTGGCGGCCATATCCATCATGCAGCCATGTTCCTGGTATCCCGGTGGATGCGCCCAGTACCAGCTATCGTAACAGCCGGCATCAACATGCAGGGAGTCGAACCCGGCTTCTTCAAGCATTTTAACCATTTCTAAACCTTCTTCGATATCGCGTCCGGCTTCTTCGTATTTTTCTCCGGGAAGCGCTCCGGCGTTGAATCCCTTGATGTAGTGTTTCAGGCCGAACCGGTACTGCACCGGGAAATCGGCACCGGCACGTTCCTTAATAATATTTAAAACCTCGATGGGTAAGGTAAGTCTTTCTTTCAGGTTGCCGCCGTATTTGTCGGTCCTCTTGTTCCAGATAGCCGTGGTAAACTGGTCGAAGAGATAGCCTTCATGGCCGTGAAGCTCGAATCCGTCTACTCCGGCTGCCGCCAGGAAGTCGGTAGCGTCGCCGAACGCCGCCACAATATCTTCTACCTCGCCAGTCTCCAGGGGCCGGCAGGTAATGTCCGGATTATAAAAATGGGGAACAGCCGAAGCCGAAACTGGCTGGTCACTGAAAGCCGGGAGGGGTATAACACGACCGAATCCCGCCGTCAGCTGCACGAATATTTTTGTCCCAAGGGCATGGACGGCTTCGCACAGTTCTCCGAAAGCCGCCGTCGATGCCTGGTTAATCATATGCTTGTTGCTGCCGATACTCCCTCTTTCATCGCTTACCTGGAAAAGGCCCGTAATAATCAGTCCAACACCGCCCCTCGCCCTTTCGACATAGTAGTCGATACCTCGCGGGCCGGGGTTTCCGTCCGGGTTGGTCAAACCGACGATACCCATCGGCGCCATGGCTATTCTGTTCTTAATGCGTACTTTTCCTATACTTACGGGTTCGAATAATTTAGGGTATGCTACCAATTCTAACGGTTCCTTTCGTTCCTTATATAATGCTATATATTGTTAATATATTTGGTGCGATAAAACACATTATAATGCCATGAGCAAAACCGATGCAAAGTTGCGGAAAAATACATTTAGACACAGAAGCTCCTTAATAACGATGAATATCTACTGAAATTATTGTCCTCTCATTTGCTATTATGATAGTATTTGATAAAACTATGCTTAGGTCGATATAATTTTAAATTTTCGAGGAAGGTGTATCCCATGCAGATTGTTAGAACGGATAAAGGTTATGTTTCCGGGACATTAATTGGCGAACCTGGCAAAGAGGTATCCATTTTCCGGGGAATCCCGTATGCAGCTCCTCCGGTAGGAGACCTACGCTGGAAACCACCCCAACCTGCCGCACCCTGGGAGGGTATAAGAGAATGTACGCAATTCAGTGCCATCTCACCACAGACTAATATGCCTGGCATATCCTCACCGTTTCCCTTGAGTGAGGATTGCCTCTACCTGAATGTGGTAACCCCTGCCCGGCAGCTGGGTGAAAAACTCCCTGTAATGGTCTGGATGCATGGTGGAGGATACTCGATGGGATGTGGTAATGACAGAATATGGAATAACTACCGCCTACCTCAATATGGTGTTGTGGTTGTTACTCTGAATCACAGGCTTGGACCGATTGGACTGTTAGCCCACCCAGCGCTTTCGAAAGAATCGCCGATGGGCGTCTCGGGTAATTACCTGTTCCTTGACCTCATCGCCTCCCTCCAGTGGATACAAAGGAATATCGCGGCGTTCGGCGGTGATCCTGATAATGTTACCATCTTTGGTGAATCCGGTGGCGGCGCCAAGGTGTCTATCATGATGTCTTCACCACTTGCGAAAGGGCTGTTCCACCGAGCTATTTGTGAAAGCGGCACGGCCCTGGCTATATTGCGTGGAAAATCGCTGGCGGAAATTGAAAACAGCGGAAAAACACTTTTTCAAAAACTGGGGATAGATTCGACTATTGATCCGTTAGAACAAGCCCGCAGAGTGCCGTTTGAAAAAATTATGGAAGCCAGCCAATCGATGGAAGTCCCCCGTACGCCAACTACCACACCCCCGGTGCCTGTCTGGGATGTCGCCGTGGACGGCTGGGTGTTGCCGGAGAGTCCCGACAATACGTTCAAGTCTGGTTCCTGCAACGCCGTACCCCTCATTGTTTCCGCTAACTTGGGAGAGTTGACCG
>CAYVPT010000377.1:0-2588 GCA_964453865.1 uncultured Dehalococcoidaceae bacterium | reverse complement strand
CTTGATGAGCTTCTCGTCACCGCCTTTAATCAGGGCGATGACAATCGCTCCTACCGCCGGCAGGAACAGTATGATCGTTAAATAGTAAGAGTTCAACTAAGCTATCTCCAAATGAGCCTTTTCACTATTTTTTATTTTGTCATTCTCGGGCTTGACCCGAGAATCCAGACAACCCCTCCTCCCCTGGATTCCCGCTTGCACGGGAATGACAACTTTATAATTTTCTACCTCTCCCCTGTTATCCAAATATATATACGCAAAAGCCGATAATAATAATGCCGATGCCGATGAAGAGTCCGTATAGCTGGAGCTGGCCGGTCTGGGCATGACGGATAGCCCGGCCGCCGCTGGTGACAACCTCGGCGACACCGTTAACCGCACCGTCGATACCCTTGCTATCGAACAACGAAAAGCCGGTAAACAGCCCTTTCATCATAACGAGCTTTACGATGATGTTCTCGTATAACTCGTCGAAGAAATACTTGCGAAAGACCAGAGTATAAAGCGGGCCGAAAAACCTGCCCAATGATTCGGCGGTAATCCAGCGCTTGATATAAATGGCGTAAGCCGCAAAGATACCGGCGAGTCCCACCAGCAGGGCGATAACCGGCAGGGCATGGGTGAAGGGAGTAAACAATCCGCTAAAGAAGCCGCTGGCGACAGGCTCACCATGATGCCCCATGAAATCACTGAAACCGCCGGCCACATTCCACCAGCCGGCGATTACAGATAGTATCGCCAGAAACACCAGCGGCGCCACCATTACTCTGGGCGCTTCGTGCGTGTGGCTGTGGTCGATACCGTCATCCTTGGCGCCGCCTCTATACTCTCCGTGGAAGGTCATATAGATGGCGCGGAACATGTAAAAGGCGGTCAGGAATACGGTAATGATAGCAAAGGCGAACAGCACCGGCTGGCTTTCCAAGGCGCTTACCAGTATCTCGTCCTTACTCCAGAATCCGGAAAGAGGCCAGATACCCGCCAGGCTCAGCGAGCCGGTAAGGAAAACGGCGTACGTCCAGGGCATCGTCTTTTTCAGTCCTCCCATGACCCGCATATCAAAGGTACCCGTCGAGTGGCTGACGTTGCCGGAAGCCATAAAGAGGAGGGATTTGAAGAAGGAATGGGTGAACAGGTGGAACATCCCCACGGCAGCGGCCCCCTTGGCGATTATAAGCATCTCATCGGTGCCCACGTGCAGGTGGCCGCCCTCGATTTCATGGGCCAGCGCCATGCCGACCGCCCCCAGACCCAGCATCATATAACCTATCTGGCTGATGGTGGAATATGCCAGCACGCGTTTAATATCGTTAGCCGCCAGGCCCATGGTGGCAGCGAAGATGGCCGTGAAGCCCCCGATAACCGCTACCAAGGTAATGGCCTCGGTCGAGAAGATGAACATCGGCATGGTACGCGCTACCAGGAAGACACCGGCGCAGACCATGGTGGCGGAATGGATGAGGGCGCTGACCGGGGTGGGGCCTTCCATGGCGTCCGGCAGCCAGACGTGCAGCGGGAACTGGGCGCTCTTGCCGATAGCCCCGGCAAAGAGTCCGATAGCCGCCCACATGAGAACCGTGCCTCCCAGAACTCCGGTGACCGCCAGGTTATGAAGTTGATAAATATCGAACGTATGGGTGTTGAAATAGAGTATTAAAATACCCGCCAGGAAACCGAAATCGCCAATCCTGGTAACGATAAAGG
Source organism: uncultured Dehalococcoidaceae bacterium (assembly GCA_964453865.1). GTDB lineage: Bacteria > Chloroflexota > Dehalococcoidia > Dehalococcoidales > RBG-16-60-22 > CAYVPT01. The sequence continues at coordinate 884 of CAYVPT010000377.1, read as the reverse complement.
CTTTCTTGGCGGCATCGGCGGCCGATTTACGGTGGAACCAGAAGCCGATGAGCAGGTAAGAACAGAGGCCGACCATCTCCCAGAAAACGAAGGTGAAGAGCAGATTATCGGAAAGGGCCACTCCCAGCATAGAAAAGGTGAACAAAGACATGTAGGTATAGTAGCGATAGTAGCCGGCATCGTCGTGGGCCATGTAGCCCAGCGAGTATATCTGCACCATGAGGCTGACCACGGAAACGACCACGGCCATGGTAGCCGAAAGCTGGTCCATTATCAGTCCGAGGTGGATGGTGACGCCGTTCTCGATAACTACCCAGGAGACATCGGGGACGAGGATTTCATGTTGGTCGCCCGTCATCAGAGATATCAGCGCCCAGATGGAAAAGACCGCCGAGGTGCCTATAGCCAGGATAGCCAGATAGCCGTATACCTTCGACTTCTTGGGGATAAACTGCCGGAAAATCAGGCCGTTGATAATAAAAGCGAACAACGGCAGCAGCATGATAAGCCAGACTAACTGATACGGTATCATAGCTTTCTTAAAATATCCTTAATAACGTGTTCTTTATCCTGGGGTACCAGCACGGAATACTCGGCCAGTTCCTTCCCGACGGGCGGTCCGGAAACGGGCACAATCCGGGTGGGAATGCCTTCGCCTTCAAAGCATTCCTTCCATGTCTCGGCAATGACCAGGGTTCGCGTTTTTTTAACTTCTACCCACATTTTTTACTCGATGTTATACTATATTTTCCCATCCCCACTCCCCAACCTACCTTCTATGTCTCCCTCTCCTTGTCCCGTATTGTCATTCTGGCGCAGGCCAGAACCCACTCCTCTTTACCACGCCTTCTGGATTCCAGCTTTCGCTGGAATGACATTTAAAG
>CAYVPT010000376.1:0-2592 GCA_964453865.1 uncultured Dehalococcoidaceae bacterium | reverse complement strand
TCGGGTGCGGCGAGCAGAACATGATTGTCTTCGCCCCGGATGTCTATATCACCAAATACCTGCAATCAAGCGGCCAGCTCAAGCCCGAAATTATGGCCAAGGCGGAAAAGCTGATGATTACCGGCTACCAGAGACAGCTTACCTATCGCCGTACCGACGGCAGCTTCAGCGCCTTCGGTATGAACGACGAGTCCGGCAGCCTGTTCCTGACTGCCTTCGTGCTCAAGTGCTTCTCACAGGCAAAGGAGCTATTGTATATCGATGACAGCGTGCTGGCTATGGCGGCGGACTGGATAACCTCGCACCAGAATGCCGACGGCTCTTTCGACCAGGTCGGCTTCGTACACCACCAGGAGATACTGGGCGGACTGACCGGCAAGGATGCCCTGACTGCCTATACGGCTATCGCCCTCCTGGAGGCCGGCGAGATGGACAGCGGCGGTCGGGCTGTGATGTACCTTGAAGGTAAACTGGACCAGATGGACGACCCGTATGCGGTTGCCATCACGACCTACGCCCTGGAGCTGGCCGATAGTCCTCAAAAAGATAAAGCCTACGATAAATTAATGTCCATGGCGAAAGAGGACGAGAACGGACTGCACTGGGGAAGCAGTGACGTGCCGGTACCGTTGCCGGAAGTAGAGCGGGAACCCGGCAGACCGGCTAAAATGGGCCCGTTCCGTCCGAATATCAATAAGAGCGCTGACATCGAAACTACCGCTTACGCCACCCTCGCGCTGGTCAAGCATGGTGATGCCTTTAGTGCCTCCAGGTCTTCTAAGTGGCTCGTTTCCCGGCGGAACGCCTATGGTGGCTACGGCTCCACGCAGGATACCGTCGTGACTCTTCAGGCGTTAATCGAATACGCCACCGGCGCCCGTTCGGATGTCGACCTCACCGTAACGCTGAAGGGCCCGGGTGTCGATGAAAAACTCACCGTGGACAAGAATAACTTTGATGTTTTACAGATTGTCCAGGTGCCCGTCAATGCGGAAATAGAAATGAAGGTAGACGGCAAAGGCGATGCCATCGGCCAGGTGGTACGCCGCTTTAATCTACATGCCACCGAGGATACACCCGAGGCACAGATGCTCAAGATTGACGTGGCATACGATACTACCGAGGTAGCCGTAAACGACCTCGTGAATGTATCGGTATCGTTAGAGTTCAATCCCCTGCCGGAACTGAATATATCCGAGGCCGGCATGATAGTCCTCGATGTTTCGGTACCCACGGGCTTCGCTCCGGTAACCGATTCCATCGTTGTCGTGATAGAGGAACTGGATAATATCAAGCGATATGATGTCGCGGGACGCAAGGTTATCTTCTATGTGGAAGACATGAAACCGGGCCAGCGGATTGCCTTCGAATTCCAGGTGAGGGCGCTGTATCCGGTCAAGGCAAAAGGTGTCCTTTCAACGGCCTACTCCTATTACCGCCCGGATATTAAGGGCGAAACGATAGGAGTGGACGTGACCGTAAACTAGATAGCAGCTTTTGTTCGTTATCCCCTCCCCCGGTATCATATGGGGGAGGGGATTTTTCTTTCAATTCCTTTTTACCGCTATTCAAAATACTTCAGGTCATGGCATACCTCTGGTTCTTTCCTTGTCAATGTCAGAGACCGGTGATTCTTACGCTGGTTTTAAAATAAGCAAAGCTGTAGAAAATAATGGAAAACGGCCTGTCGGATTATTCAAATACAATTTATACATCGGAATATTGGTGATATTCGGTAGAAATAAGGTATACTGAGTCATATTCAAGCGGGTAGCTAAGGTATGTTTTAACGTGAATGCTTGTGTATCGCTGCTGAAAAAGGTGATGTAAAGGAGTTTTGTATAAATGGCAGAGCATGATAAGGGGAAGAAAAAATTTGTTGTGCCGCAGAAACCCATTCCGGCGGATAACATTAAAGAAACATATAATACGGATGTGGTGGTAGTGGGGGCGGGGACTTCAGGAAAGGCCGCGGCGCTTTCCGCCGCCGAGGCGGGAGCTAAGGTCATTCAAATCGATAAACACGTTACCTACCGGTGGGGTGGAGGCATGGTCGGCGCTATTGACAGCCGATTGCAGAAACAGCTGGGGATAAAAATCGATAAGGACGAGGTCTGCCTTCAGCTTATGAAATGGGGGGCCAACAAGCCCGACCAGCGTTTGTATAGAGTCTGGGCCGACCGTAGCGGGGGAGTTCTGGACTGGCTGATGGATATTACTGATCCGGAAGGTGTCAGGACCGTCATCACCCAGTGGCCCCGACCGGCGGGATATGACCCCAAAACCGAATATTATCCGGATTTCCCGACCAGCCACACCCATACCGACGGTAAGGTGATCGGACTCTGCCATAAGCTGGCTCTGGACATCGTGGAGAAACGTGCCCGGACAATCGGCGTCGATATCCGCTACCAGACTCCGGCCGTGCAGCTTATACGGCAGCAGAACGGCCGGGTGACCGGCGTTATCGCCCGCAATAAGGCCGGCAGCTATGTGCAGTTCAACGCCCGCAAGGCGGTGATATTATGTACCGGGGATTACGGTAATAATCCGGCGATGGTGCAGAAATACTGCCCGGACTCCGCGGAGGTA
>CAYVPT010000375.1:825-2606 GCA_964453865.1 uncultured Dehalococcoidaceae bacterium | reverse complement strand
CGGGATCGATACGACCGTAGTTCTCCACGCCGAGATGCAAGTCGGCAAAATGAATGATTTTCATGCCTTTTAGTATTTTACACTATTTAACATTACCGTAAAATACAACGCTGCTTTTCTTAAACTCACCCCCTGTGTCCCCCTCTCCTTAAAAAGTAGAGGGGGAAGAATGAGAAGAGGGGCTTCACCCCTCTTAGACGCCCCTGGATTATTGGTGGCTTTGCCCCTCGCGTTTCAGAGATAAATTTGACAATGAATGAGTCCAGTATATATCATTTTACCGCGCCCGGTCTGCCATGGCGCGATACCGGATTCACCTGAAGAGCAAGAATTAAAGGAGTTTATCATAGACGTTATGGAACTGGAAGCCAAGGTACAGACACTGGAAAAGAAACTTCAGACCCTGGAAGACATCGAGGAGATAAAGAAGCTGCAGAGGGCATACGGCTATTACCTGGAACACTGGATGGCCGAGGACGTTGTCGACCTGTTTGCCGATGGACCCGATACCGAACTCAGGGTAGCCGCCGGCCATTACATCAGTAAGGAAAGCATCCGGGACTTCTTCCACCACGGAAGAAAAGGCATCGAGATGAAGTATTCGGATAACGGCGAATTTATGCACCAGGTAATGCAGCTGTCCGGCGTTGTGAACGTCGACCCGGACGGCCGGACCGCCAAAGGTAGGTGGTACGGGTTCGGGGCTAACGCTTTCCCGCAGCCGGACGGTAAAATTAATCCGGGATGGATGAACGGCGTGTATGAGATTGAGTACGTGAAGCAGGACGGCAAGTGGAAGTTAAAGAAAGTCCACTGGTGCATGACTTTCCACTGTCCCTACACGGTGGGCTGGGTGGAACCACCGCGGCGGATGGACGTAAAGATGGACCGGCCGTACCAGCGAAATCCCCAGTTAAGGCCCGAAGGGGGTCCCGAAGAAACATTGTATCCCTCCGGCTTTATCTGCCCGTTCCACTTCAACAATCCCGTTTCCGGCCGGCATACCGTCTGAATACGACAATGATTATATCATGGTAAATATATAGAGAATACGGAGGTACACAATGAATAGAAAGCAATACCTGGAATACGTCGAGCATTTTAACAGCAAGAGGTTTGATAAAGTCGCCGGCTACTTCACTCCGGATATTACCGTCGAGTACCCGGATAACTTCTTCGGCCAGGATATGGCTCCCCTCACACTTCACGGCCCGAAGGAGTTCATCGCAAATTACCTGGGGATTACCGAAAATACCAAGGAAGTCCTCGAGGTCGGTTCCTTTCTCTCCGAGGGCAATGAGGTCTTTGTAGAGCTTTACACCGAGTTCATTACCTTTAAAGACTCGCCGCCCGGTGCCGCCAGACAGAGCAAGAAGGGCGATATCCGCATCATGACTAACTGGGTGCTCTACGACCTCGACGAAAAAGGCAAGATGAAGCGTATCCGCATCGCCCATTTCAGGAACCACGATCCCAAGACGGCTAAATATAAATAGCTGGCATATATTTCACGATGTTTCAAACCTTACCCCCTTTATCCCCCTCTTCTTTCAAGGAGAGGGGAGGGATTTTTACAAAAATCCACCCTCTGTATCTCCCTCCTTTACAAAAGGAGGGAGAAGTAAATTTTAAGGATAAGCCGAGAATGATACCGGGCGTCCCGGGCGGGAAAAGATTACAGACGAGGGGCGGGGAAAAGGGGAAAAGCAGCCAGATTCCCCTTAACATAAGCTATTGCTGTGTATCAACCGGTATGCTATACTGGATGGAGACCATGTCCT
>CAYVPT010000375.1:0-815 GCA_964453865.1 uncultured Dehalococcoidaceae bacterium | reverse complement strand
AACATAAGCTATTGTCGTCAGCACGCAGGTATGCTATACTGGTTACGGACCTGAATCCTGAACACTTATGATTAATATACCAAGGGAGGTCAAACAAATTGCCTGACACTGCAACCATCAAACAGCTTCTGGAAGCCGGCGCTCACTTCGGACATCAGACAGGTCGCTGGCACCCGCGGATGAAGAACTACATCTTCACCAAGCGCAACGGTATTCACATCATTGACCTGGAAAAAACCGCCGTCATGCTGGATAAAGCCTGTGAATTCGTGAGTGATGTGGTCGCCAGCGGCGAATCGATTCTCTTCGTCGGTACCAAAAAGCAGGCCCAGGAATCGGTACAGGAAGAAGCGACACGCTGCGGGATGTACTTTGTCAACCAGCGCTGGCTGGGAGGGATGCTGACCAATTTCGCCACGATACAGGCGCGTATCGACCAGCTGGTAAGACTGGAGGACCAGCTTGCCAGGGGAGAACTGGGGCGGCTACTGAAGAAAGAAATCCTCAAGCTAAACGAAAAAATCGAGAAGCTTAACCGACAGATGGGCGGTTTTAAAGCCATGACAACCCTGCCGGGCGCCCTGTTTATTATCGACCCGACCAAGGAAAGGATAGCCCTGGCCGAAGCCAAACGCATGGGCATACCGGTGGTGGCTATCGTGGATACCAACTGCAATCCCGATGATATTGACTATCCAGTTCCCGCCAATGACGATGCCATCCGCGCCATCAAGCTAATCTGCAACAAGATTGCCGAAGCCGTTCTTGAAGGAAAAAGCGGCGCGGTAGCGGTTCCGGCAGAGGCAGGTGAAGAA
>CAYVPT010000374.1:1113-2608 GCA_964453865.1 uncultured Dehalococcoidaceae bacterium | reverse complement strand
GTGTCTCCGCCGGTGGACCCGGAGAGTCCAGCGATAATTCCGCCGTTACATCCGGGCTGTACATACTCCATATCTGTAACGAGTAGCCCAGTTCAAATCCGGGTAGTTCTCTCAATTCGGGCATTTTCCCCTGAGAACTGGATTCACCGGCTTTGATGTGAAATTCCCATTTACCGTCCCGGATATACAGGCTGTAGCTATCGGGCCACCAGTCTACAGCCGTTCCGTCTTTATACAATTTCGCCCGGAGCCATGACGTCCCATCCGCCAGAGAGGCGGAACCGAGCAGATAAATAGAATAAGGCCCCCAGATAACCTTGTTTAGTCCGAACTTACCCTGCGAAGAAGAAGCGTCATTGCTGGTGTAATCGATATAGGTATAACCGGCCGGGGCATAGGTATCCGCTGGAATCGTTGCCGCCGGTGACAATGTATTACAGGCTCCCGGAAGAAGCAAGAGCCCCGATAAAATGGCGGCGATAGTAAGTTTAGTTTTTATTGCTTTACTCCTTTACATATGCTGCCGGATCAGGCGCCAAGAAGAGGGTATCACGTGTTCCCTGCGCTCCCAGAAGCAGGGAAATGTTTCCTTTTTCAGAAAGAAACCGGCAGGACACGGTCAGTGTGGCGCCGCCCGCATAGCTACGTACCGTCGGCTCGCCGATATCGAGCCAGTCCGTTAGGGGTATATTTTCCATGTTTTCAAACTGGGTGCCTAATGAATAACTCTCCATTCTTCTTACCAGCACATCACCGTCATCTTGAGCTTCGCCGGCATCCGTGTAATACAGGGATATAATCAAAGTGCGTTCCTCTCCGTCGCTCTTTAAGCCCATAGCCGCCATCTCGTACCGGTGCAGCAGTCCCCAGTCCTCGGGGATAGTGAAACCGAAGGCCGGTATGCCTCCCATATTCGGGTCGGGACTGGTCACCCTGTCAGGGGTTGTCATCACCGCCGTGAGCACCTCGCCCAGGCTGTCCGCCAGCGCGCGGCAGGCGGCACTATCTATTACGGAAGGCACGTCACCGGCCATTGTATCCAGTATGGTGGTTATCTTTTCGGTGCTCGGGGCCGCCACGACGGTATCATCCAGCACGGCCAACCTGTTCATGCTGCTAAGCACCATCCTGGATAATTCGTTTCCCATGTCAATGTTAAAATCTTCACCTTTCGTGTAGTAAGTATAAGCTCCATGTTCGGCGGTCTCGTACCCCAGGTCAGCCAGTTTACCGGCAATCAGTTCCTCGTCAAAATATCCCTCGGAGATCGAGAAGCTCCGCGGAGGAATGATACCCGTAAAAACCATACGGTCGATTGCCATACCGTCAAAGCCGATTACCGGGGCCAGTTCCCGGTTTCTCCAGCTGGTCTGGAGTATGTCCATCGAGGCTTTCCGCAGCGCTTCAAGTTCTGCTTCGGGTAAACTCATGGCTTCCTCGATGCTTGTAGCCCCCTCGACTCCATGAACCTTCTTGGCTTGTGCCCAGTCGCTGA
>CAYVPT010000374.1:0-1103 GCA_964453865.1 uncultured Dehalococcoidaceae bacterium | reverse complement strand
CCTCCAGGAAGGAATAAGGCACGAAACCCAGCATACGCCCGAACTCCGTGGTGACGGGGATTTCGGTGTCTTCGGGACTGTTGCCCGAACACCCCGGTAAAACCAACGTGATAATCATGATGAGTAATGCAGTAAAAGCGATCTTCATCCTTCATCCTCCTTAATGTTTAATATTACAACTTTCTTGCTTTAATAAACTGCGCTATGCCCACACCGAGAACTGCCAGACCTAGTAGAAAGGTTAACACAGTTAAAAATATAGCGAAAACCATAGTCGGTCCAGGGTTAATATTTACGGACCGCAATAGATTACTGCCTTCTGGCATGGGCACAATGAATACAAGCGGGTATCCCCATCTGGTGATAAAGATAGAAACAGCCGTTATCAGCACCCCTGCAATAATTTGCATAATCGCCAACTTCTTTTCGCTTTCTACCCTATTCTGGAAAGCTCCGGTAAGCAGCACTACCAGGCCAAGCCCAAATACTAGTCCGGAGGCGTATCTGGCGGTTGTAAATAGAACCTCATGTTCAGGTATCACATTTACATTTCTCATGACATCATTCTCATCAGGAACAGGCATTGTCAGCAGAGTCTGTGCCCCGAATATCATCCACCCAACGATATAACAAGCGGCCAGTAATATAAGAATCCCCAGTACTATTTGAGTAATAGATAGCTTCAAGGTTTTCTCCTTGATCTGTTTATTCGCTTCACTGAGTCGGTGGTTCAGCAGGCGGTAACGCCGTGGGGTAAGGTACCCCGCCCGAGATAAACTTCATCTGCTCATGACCGGCTGGTGTGGTGTACGTTATTATCGCCGTAGTCATTTTGACCAGTTCGTCGAATTTCCCCGCATCGGTGCGAGTGGTATCACATTCATAGCTACCGGTGAAGGTCTCACTCTCCCCGGGTTCCAGTTCTACCGGACCGGGTGTGGATGGTACTGCTTCTATCTGCGGCTCAACCTCCTCATACCCTGGTGTGATAATTCTATTCAGAGCTACTTTTACATCGCTGGCTGTTTCTACCCCGATGTTGGTCACCGTAAATGAGAGATTTACCTGCCGGTGCGCCGGGTCATCGCCGGTTATTTCGTAGT
>CAYVPT010000373.1:0-2616 GCA_964453865.1 uncultured Dehalococcoidaceae bacterium | reverse complement strand
GTCAACAGCATCGGCCCGGGATTTACGGCTACCGAGGCCAGCCTGGGACAGGACGGTAATAAAGGGTCTTTTGACGCAACCATCGAGATGCAATCCATAAAGCGCCGCGAGGAGCCTGCCGACCTGCCCGGTACAGCGGTATTTCTCGCCTCGGCAGATTCGGACTTCATCACCGGACAATATATCATCGTCAACGGCGGCAGCACGATGGCGTGACGTTTACCGATACTTCACACTAATTTTTATCGTCATTCCCGCGAAGGCGGGAATCTAGGGGAAGGGCGGGGGTCTGGATTCTCGGGTCAAGCCCGAGAATGACATTATTGTACATTAAATGTCAGGAGGTTCTACCATGTATAAAGGCGGCTATACGGGGAAGATATTAAGAATCGATTTAAGCAATCAATCGTCTAGAGAAGAAAAACTCTCCGAAGAACTGGTGAAAAACTACCTGGGCGGCGCGGGATTCGCGATTAAATACCTTTACGACGAGGTAAAACCGGGCACGCCAGCTTTAAGCGAGGACAACAAGCTTATCTTTGCTATTGGCCCGTTGACAGCCACGGGAGCCGCCTGCGCCAGCCGCATGGCCGTGGTAGCCAAGTCGCCGCTGACCGGCGCCGTGGGTATGGCCCTTTCCGGCGGTCAGTTTCCGGCCGAGATGAAAATGGCCGGTTACGACATGGTGATTATCGAGGGTAAGGCGGAAAAACCGACCTACCTGGCGATAAAGGACGGTAAGGTACGCTTCCGTAATGCCGAGAAGCTGAGCGGCATGAAGACCACCGATACGCAGCTCATCGTCAAGGACGAACTCGGCGACCAGAACTACCGCATCGCCTGCATCGGTCCGGCCGGTGAAAATCTAAGCTCGATGGCCTGCATCGTCAACGAAAGACGGGCGGCGGGGAGAAAGGGACTGGGGGCGGTTATGGGCTCCAAGAACCTCAAAGCCATCGCGGTGCGCGGCAGTAAAAGACCCAACGTCGTCGACGTGGAAAAATTCAGGAAAGCCCGGCAGGCAATGACCAAAGCCATGAAGGACAGTCCCGTGCTCTATCCGCAATTTTCAAAATCGGGCACGCCGATGGTCGTTGATGCCACTTCGGCGATGGGAATCTATCCCGTTAAAAACTGGTCGGCCACCGGCGAAATCGACATGGTCAAGGGACTCGGCGAAGCCGCCCAGGCTAGAATGATAGTGCATAAAGCCCACTGCCACGACTGCCCGGTGGGCTGTAGCCAGATAAAACTCGTAACCTCGGGTCCTTACGCGGGTTACATGAGCGAGGGCCCCGAATACGAAACGACTTATTCACTGGGCAGTACGCTGGGAATAGACTACCTGCCCGCCGTCATCGCCGCCGATAGAATGTGCGATGAATACGGACTCGACACCATGTCGGCCGGGGTGGTCATCGGCTTCGCCATGGAACTCTACGAAAAAGGGATACTCACCAAGAAAGACACCGACGGACTGGAGCTTAAGTTCGGCAACCACGGCATCCTGCTGGAAATGCTGCGGAAAATGACCTACCGGGAAGGCCTGGGGGATATCCTGAGCCAGGGTACGAAAAAAGCCGCGGAAATAATCGGCAAAGGGTCGGAGGCATACGCCATGCACGTTAAAGGGCTGGAATTACCGGCTTACGACGTCAGGGGAGCCAAGGCGCACGGCCTGAACTACGCCACCGCCTATACCGGTGCCGACCACAACCGGGGTTACGCCTTCCAGGAAATATTCGATATTCCCGTACCGGAACAGGTTGATAGAATGGCGGTTAAAGGGAAGGGCAGGCTGACCAAATGGAACCAGGATGTCCGCTGTGTTACCTGCGACTGCGCCCCGATGTGCGCCTTCCTGCTGGATATGGCCGTTCCCGGTATTGCCTGCCAGAATACCGCCGACCTGGTGAACGCCGCCGCGGGAACGGCTTTCACGCCGGAGGAGGTCGAGAAAATAGGCGAAAGAATCAACAACATCGCCCGACTGTTTAATATCGGCGAAGGATTCAGCCGCAAGGACGATACCTTCCCCAAGCGTTTAATGACCGAGGCTATTAAAGAAGGCGCTTCCAAAGGACAGCTCATCAGCCAGGCGGACCTGGACACCATGCTCGACGAATACTACTCCGAACGGGGCTGGGACAAGGACGGGAATCCCACTAACGCCAAGTTGAAGGAACTGGGGATTAAGAAGAAATAATACAGTTTCAAACAGGAGAACAAAACCAGCCAGTAGACTATGAAAAGACTCTTGTTGGGGTTTTTAGTACTTCTGAACTTGATTGTTTTGGGTTTTTCAGGTTTCTTGTTGTACTACTACTGGGTATTGTGGGGAATACCTCGTTACGCCGTGTCGCTTGAAATACCTCTCATCGTTTCAATAATAGTTGGGATTGCATCTCTTGTCCTCGTGATTTTAAAGAGGAAATGGTGGTTGGGTTTAGGAGGTTTCTTTGTGATATCCGGCCTTTCATTCCTAGTAGTTTGGCAAATGTATTGTCAAGAAATCGGGCCGGTAATGAACGATTCTTCGATACAATCAATAAAAAATCAAACACTTACCGAGGAAGAACGGATTACTGCGATAATACTCGCAAACCAAAGATACGA
>CAYVPT010000372.1:0-2622 GCA_964453865.1 uncultured Dehalococcoidaceae bacterium | reverse complement strand
TCTGGTCTTGCGTATTGCTTCCATAATTATCCCAACCTACCTTATCCCCAGTTCTTTTTCCGTGAGCAAGGTATTCAGTGTAGCTATCTTTCTCTTGACGTTTCGCACTTCCCGGTGGTTTACGAGCTGCTTGGTGGCAAGGCGAAAGCGCAGGTTGAAAAGCTCCTGGTGCGATTCTTCCAGTTCTTTTTTCAGGTCGTCAGTGCTGAGTTCTCTGAGTTCCTTATGCTTCAACGTATTTGCTCCCTAACTTGCCTCTTCGCTGGTTACGGCGAAGGTTTCTTTCAAGACGAACCGGGTCTTGATGGGTAATTTATGGGCGGCCAGGCGTATCGCCTCCCTGGCGGTATCCTCGCCGACCCCCGCCATTTCAAATATCATGCGGCCGGTCCTGATTACAGCCACCCAGTGGTCCGCGACGCCTTTACCGCTGCCCATGCGGGTTTCCGCAGGTTTCTTGGTGACCGGCTTATCCGGGAAAACGCGTATCCAGACCTTGCCGCCGCGGCGGATATAGTGGGTAATGGCGCGTCGGGCCGCCTCAATCTGGGCGCTGGTTATCCAGGCGGACTCCAATGCCTGCAACCCGAAATCGCCGAAATCAATGGTATTGCCGGTCCGGGCTTTACCACGGCGGCGTCCCCGCTGGGCTTTGCGATATTTAACACGTTTTGGCTGCTGCATATCTGGCCTCTTACTTATCTTTACCGGTTGTACGGGTGGTCTTCTTTACCTTCGGTGCTGGTTCCTCTGCTTTAGCTTCGGTTTTGGCGGCGGCCGTTGTCTTACGGCGTTTTTTAGGTGCCGCGGGCCCTTCCTCCGCCTTGGTTTTTTCTACTTCAGCTTTGGCTTCCTTTGCTTCCGCTTTTGGTTTCTTCGCCTCTGCTTTTAGTTTCTTTGTTTCCGCTTCTGGTTTCTTTACCTCTGCTTCTGGTTTCTTTACCTCTGCTTTTGGTTTCTTGGTCTCTGTTTTTGGTTTCTTTACTTCCGCTTCGGCTTCCTTTATCTCAGCCTCAGTTTCTTTTACTTCCGCTTTAGGTTCCTCTACCTCAGTTTTAACTTCTTTTACTTCCGCTTTGACTTCCTCTGTCTCAGCTTTAGCTTCTTTTACTTCTGCTTTGACTTCTTCTACTTCAGGTTCGGCTTCTTTTTCTTCTACTTTGGCTTCTTTTACTTCTGGTTCAGGGGCTTCCGCTCTGGCTTCCGGAGCCGCTTCGGCAACTGTTTCAGCCATCTTTACTTCACCGGTGACCGGTTTTTCCTCAGGTGTAGCTACTGGAGCGGCTTCGGCTGTTTCCTCCGGTTTTTCTTCAACTTCTTCGACCTTGGCTTCGGGTAATATCTGCCCCTTGTATATCCAGACTTTAACACCGATGCGTCCTAGGGTGGTATGCGCCTCGGTGAAACCGTAATCGATATCCGCCCGCAGCGTGTGCAGCGGGACCTGACCCTGGGCCGAGGTCTGGCGGCGGGCAATTTCAGCGTTACCGAGTCTGCCGGCACAACTGACCTTGATGCCTTTTGCCCCGGCCTGGATGGTGCGGAAAATTGCCTGTTTCATCGCCCGGCGGTAAGCTACCCGTCGTTCTATCTGCTCGGCAACCGACCTGGCCACGAGGAAAGCATCCAGTTCCGGCTGACGGATTTCCTGTATGTTTAACCGGATTTTCTTACCGGTAAGCTGCTCGAGGTACTGCCTCATTTCGTCAACCCGCTGGCCGCCGCGTCCGATAACGATGCCGGGTCGGGCCGTGTACAGGGTGATGGTCACATCCCTGGCCTGGCGGTCGATTTCTATCAGGGAGATGGCGGCTTCGGGATACTTCGTCTTAATCCTTTCCCGGAGCATATTATCTTCGTGGACGAACTCGGCATAGTGCGCTTCACTGTACCACTTGGATTGCCAGTCTTTGATAACCCCGAGTCTGAAACCTAACGGATGTACTTTATGACCCAATTATCCCTCCTCATCCACGATAACGGTAATATGGCTGGAACGTTTACGTATAGGGCTTACCCGCCCCCTCGAACGCGGCCGGAACCGGCGCAGAGGCCGCGCTTCGTCAACAAATATTCTAACAACCTTTAAATCGGCAGGGTCCATCTGGAAATTATTCTCGGCATTCGCCACCGCCGAACGCACCAGTTTAGCCAGATACTTTGCCTTGGGTGTCGGCGTAAAGCGGAGCAGTGTCAGGGCTTCATCAACCCTTTTTCCCCGCACCAGGTCCGCCAGAGGGCGTACCTTGATGGCGGATAGACCTGTATTTTTGGCTCTGGCTTTTACTTCCACTTTATCTTACACCCGTTATTCCTGAGATTTCTTCCTGGCGGAATCCGCCCTGCCGACGTGCCCCCGGAAAGTACGCGTTGGGGCGAACTCGCCGAGTTTATGGCCGACCATATTTTCATTGATATAGACAGGCACGTGTCTCCGGCCGTCATGGACACCGATGGTGAGTCCCACCATCTGCGGCAGTATCGTTGAATGCCGTGCCCAGGTTTTTATCACCGTTTTTTGACCCGAGCGTATGATAGCATCCACGTGCTTCATCAGCTTTTCATCGATAGCCGGTCCTTTTTTAGTTGACCTTGACATTTTTCCTCACTAACCGCCTATTT
>CAYVPT010000371.1:0-2625 GCA_964453865.1 uncultured Dehalococcoidaceae bacterium | reverse complement strand
TCGCCCCCACCAGTCGCTACGGGACGCCGCAGGACTTCATGTACCTCATCGACTACCTCCACCAGCATAATATCGGGGTCATCCTCGACTGGGTGCCGTCGCACTTCCCTAACGACGAGCACGCCCTGGGTTTCTTTGACGGCACTCACCTCTACGAACACGAGAATCCCGTCCAGGGGATTCACCCCGATTGGGACAGTTATATCTTTAACTACGACCGCAACGAAGTTAAGAGTTTTTTAAAGAGCAGCGCGCTTTTCTGGCTGGAGAAATACCACGCCGACGGTCTGCGCGTTGATGCCGTAGCTTCCATGCTTTATCTGGACTACGGGAGAAAAGACCGCCAGTGGATACCCAATAAACACGGGGGGCGTGAAAACCTGGAGGCGGTTACCTTCCTCAAGCAGCTCAATAAAACTATCTATACGGAAAAACCGGATGTCCAGACCATCGCCGAGGAATCGACGTCCTGGCCGATGGTATCACGGCCTACCTACTCCGGGGGACTCGGATTCGGCCTGAAGTGGGACATGGGCTGGATGCACGACACCCTGGTCTACCTTGCCAGAGACCCGATTTACCGCGGTCACCACCAGAACGACCTGACCTTCCGCATGATCTACGCTTTTTCCGAGAACTATACCCTGCCCCTCTCCCATGATGAAGTCGTCCACGAAAAGGCGTCGCTGCTATCTAAAATGCCCGGGGACGACTGGCAGAAGTTTGCCAACCTGCGTTTGCTCTTCGGGTATATATTCGCCCAGCCCGGTAAGAAACTATTATTCATGGGTGGGGAGTTCGGTCAGCGGCAGGAATGGTCTCACGATGGAAGCCTGGAATGGCACCTGCTCGAGTACCCGCCGCATACCGGCGTGCAGGAGTGGGTGACCGACCTTAATACGCTTTACCGGAACCAGCCGGCGCTCTACCAGTTTGATTTCGACCCTGCCGGTTTCGAATGGATTGATACCAGTGATAGCGCCCACAGCATTATCAGCTTTATCCGCCGGGGGCATTCAAAAGATGAGTCAGTGGTGATAGTCTGTAACTTTACGCCGGAGACCCATTTCCATTATGACATAGGAGTACCCCTGCCGGGGACCTGGGAAGAACTTTTGAACAGCGATACCTCGAAATACGGTGGCAGCGGTCAGGGTAATCACCACCCGCTGCCGACCTCGGGTACCGGCAAACACGGACAGCCTCATTCACTCACACTAACGATACCGCCGCTCGGTGTTATCTTCTTAAAAAAGCAGAGGCCGGTGCCGGACTAAATATAAATTTACTTTACCCTGATAGATAGATTCTTGCCCAGAGCGGCGAACGTTTTTACCCAGGCTGATGCCCCTTCTTCATTCTTTGCGGCTTTTTGCCTGTATTGAACATAGACGGTCTGCAATATGTCCCAGAAAAGGTTCTGTACCCTCCAGAGGTCTACGGGGAAAGGCATGCTGCGCGCCAGTGATACCATGGCCGCCATTTTCTCCAGACTGGTGATGTCACCGGGATTTGCGGCAAGGCCAGCCATGTTTTTCTCCAGATTTACCTTGAAATCATAGCCGATGCCATCGGCATCGAGGTCAACCTGCCACGTTGCGGCCGTATCGAGCAGGTTCTGGATAGTTTCCGTGTCCGGCCTATCGCTGTTGACGGCGCGGTGCAAATCCATATTGATAATCAGTTCGGCGGCGGAATGAAACGCCCGTGGGACCGGTCCGCCAAGCTCGGACAGGAAACGCATCGGGGGATAATGGTGCTCGTAGAGCTGCCGGTAGGCCTTTTCGATATCGGCCATGGTCGATTCTAAAATATACCCGAGAATCTTACGCTGTTCATCCCGGAACAGAGACTTCAGTGAGTAGGTGGAATTCCTGAAATGTTTATCCAGCTTCCGGATAACTCCGGTGAAGTCGGCGGTGGCGCACGTTTCGGCCAGATCCCGGCCCAGCTCCTTGTATTCCTCTTCTCCCTGATAGCCGGCGACACCGGCGTTAATGATATGGTCGCCGAAATGAAAGACCCCGAAGTCAAAAACAGCCGACTCCCCGGTTATTTCCGAGGTGACCCGGCTCCGGCCGGTCGCCAGCCTGGCCTTGCCGCAGTCGGTCGTGCTGTAGTCTTCGTTATCCACAGAATAGCAGTAGATTTTATTATGTCGACTGTATTCTTCAAAGAGAGAGCTTACGGCATAGTGGGCGGCTACTCTGGTCAGGTCTATCATATTCGGCCGGACAAGATGCTCGTAGATACGCCGGCCGTCTCCCTGTTCAGGTATATTGCTTTTAGCCTTTTCCAGCCGGCTTAAAAAATCCTCCTCCACCCCATCCCCGAACAGCTCCTGCGCCAGCTGCACCGCCCGCCCGGCGTACTGAATAACCTGTACCGGTTCGGGACGGGACAGCTCATCGAAGTACCAGCCGCAGCTGGTATACATCAGCATGGCGTGCCGCTGCAATTCCAGTAGCTTAAACACCGTTATTCTCTCATCCTTATTGAGCTCGCGGCCGGTATACTTATTTAAGAATTTATCGACGCTTTCCCGGGAGCGTTCCAGAATAACATCTATATAGCCGTCACGGGCTGCCCAGGGGTCTTTAAGAAGCTGGCTCGTTTTTTCTTCAT
>CAYVPT010000370.1:0-2627 GCA_964453865.1 uncultured Dehalococcoidaceae bacterium | reverse complement strand
CACCATCCATCCAGAATGTATCGCCAAGGTCGAGGTGAAAATCAGGATGGTCATTGGCAACATTATTCAAAGTCTGTACG
Organism: uncultured Dehalococcoidaceae bacterium; assembly: GCA_964453865.1. Lineage (GTDB taxonomy): Bacteria > Chloroflexota > Dehalococcoidia > Dehalococcoidales > RBG-16-60-22 > CAYVPT01. The sequence goes on along the minus strand of CAYVPT010000370.1, from coordinate 2,547 downwards.
TACAGAGATTCGGTGCCGCCGCCGCCGTTCATATGTGAATCGGCTATTATCGTATATGTGAAGGTGCTGCCTGGGTCTCGTTGTGTCCAGAAAGTATGTTCGGTTCCTGGCGTCCAATTAGTACCATCCGAACTTGATTCCATTCGATAATAATATTTTGTGTTGGCATCAAGCCCCTGTATTACTACATTGGTGGGTGTGCCACTTGCAAGCGTGGCCGTACTGGTTTGGGCGGTATAATCACTTGTCGCGGTACCGTACTCGAAGTAGACATAACCGTTGGCACTTGGGACTACATTCACGGTTACCGAGGTGTCGGTGGGGCGTCCCAGAAGCTCCGTTGCGGAAAAGCTGACCGCTGCGTATACCTCACCACTCAGGGGTAACAGGCTCGTTAAGAATACGATTACCAAAAATAGAATTGAAATTTTGCTCATCTTTGACCCTCACCAAACGATTCAACATGTCCAACTGTGAAACTATGGGAGAATAGATTAATGATACAACCATGCATTGGCTACCGCCAGTACTTTGGACATGCTCAAGGTTAACTCGGGGTGGCTAACCGGAGGATAAAGCCAGTGATTGGCACAAGCCAGTACGTAAGACAAATCAGGAGCCTGGGGTATCAGCCCGGAGTTCCCGATAAAGTCCAGAGTATAGCCGTCACCCAGTGACGTAATAGATATCGCCTGTGTCTCATTCTTGAAACCAGCGGCGCTGGCTACTACCGTGTATTCATCTGCCTCTGTGGCCAACAGTTCGTATTGTCCGTCGGGATCGCTGGTGGTGGTGCTTTGCAGGACACCGTCGAGATATAGCTTGACCGTGGCGCCGGGTATCAAATCGCCTTTTACTTCAGCGGTTATCCCCGATATGACGCTTGTCGACGTAAAGGTAGCCGTAACCGTCTTGTTGCCGTCCATGGTGATGTTCTCGGGATTGGCAGAGCCGCTCAAATCACCGCTCCAGCCACTGAAACTCCAGCCATTGTCCGGAACCGCTGTTAACTGGACAACATCTCCATAATCGTACGGTCCCGGATCATCTCGGTCAACGGTACCATTCCCAATAATATTCACCGTTAGAGTGTATTCTTCCTGGGTAGTAGTGAAAGAATATGCGTCCTGGATCATGGCATTTTCCGGACTTGCCAGGTCGGAGGCATCAACGGTAACCTCCACTACTTGGAGGAAATCGAAATTGACTGAAGGGTCATAAGTAAGAGTATAATCAGCCGGGGTGCCGGCAATAACCGGGATTACCGAAAAACCCTCGACTGTCATGGCTATGGTACTTATATCAACTCCATCTCCGTCATCTAAAACATGAACCACAATATTGGTATCGATGGGTACACTGGTAGCTCCGGAAACCGGGGTATAACCCGAGGTATAAGGGGGCACGGTATCCTCGATAGTCTCTGGTTCGCTTTGTACTGTGTTAAAGTAATCATCCTGGGCTATGATTTGGAATTCAGACGTTGTACTTGACATAGGCCCTGTAAATGCATCACCATCTTTAGTCATTTTTTCGATATATTCCAATCCGTCAGCCTGGTAAAGGATATAGGCTGTCAGACAGTCGAAGATATCAGCTGTAACGGTGGTTCCTTCTCTGTCAATGGAATCTATTGAAGGCGGGGTGAAGTCGGTAAGCGCCAGGTTATTGTCTATGGCATCGTCAGACCAGGCCGAATTGAACTGAAAAACGTGATTGATTACTGAATTTATTTCGTCTCCTATAATCACAATTTTCTCCGGGGCATTTGTACCAATCGGATGAACAATATCCGAATCGGCATTACCGATTGTCGGGATGACGCTGTAATCATAGCCCATTATACGGCAGCCTACGGCATCTACCGCTACCGGGTCGATCCCCGCTAGAATTACATGTCTATCGTAGGGTAATCCCCCGCCGCCGTATTCATGATGCTGGCTTCTTTCCATGGCTTGAATTCCATCCACAACGTTGAGATACTTCCGCTGCTGAGTATCCTGCATAACGCCGTTTTCATCGGTATAGAGGAGTATCTTATTCATATCCAGGATGGATCTCCAGAAGATATCGTTGTTGAAGTAAAAATCCCCCGTGTCCATCCCGTAGTGAGGAATCCGGGACTGGCAGTCGCCGGCGCTTTCATTGTGGGTGCTGCCGATGGTGCACCCGACCAGATTCTTGATAGACATCGTGGCTAACATAGTCTGGTGCGTCTTCATCTTCGGCACGTTGATGATGACATCGGAATCCAGTATCTTGTCACTGATGGCGTACCAGCCCATAGGCTCTCCCCCCGGGTTGGCTCCCAGGCTATCGGGAGTTTCATAGTATTGGTTCCCGAATATTGTCCCGCTCCCGGCTCCTAGTTGATAATTAGTATAGCCGCTGTCGGCAAAGCTGCTGTTGCTGCTCAGGTTGACCCAGTGCCAGCCATGGCTAAGCGAGTTCAGGTTGATAGCCTCGATATGAGTCCCGGGATTCTGTGTGTTCAGGGTATTTGCCATGGCGGCATAACCGCTATCGTTCATTAAAATCACTGTGTCG
>CAYVPT010000369.1:0-2639 GCA_964453865.1 uncultured Dehalococcoidaceae bacterium | reverse complement strand
TATAAAATAGAGATATGTTAGCCATAAACACAAAAAACCTATCCAAGCGTTTTCCCCGTACCTCGCGGTACCGTGACCTGCTGCCCTTCCGGAAAAAGCAGTGGGTTACCGCGGTGGAGGACGTCAGCATAGACATAGAAGAGGGAGAGTTTTTCGGGCTGCTGGGGCCCAACGGCGCCGGCAAAACCACCTTGATTAAGATGCTCTGCTGCCTGGTGCTACCGGAATCAGGTAAAGCTCAGGTCTTCGGGAACGATGTCATCAAAAACGAACAAGCGGTCAAGAAGCTGGTAGGGCTGGTCAGCGCCGAGGAGAGGAGTTTTTACTGGCGTCTTACCGGACGTGAAAACCTTCAATTCTTCGCCTCTCTGTACGACATCCCCCGTCAGCAGGCCCGTACGCGCATCGAGGAGTTATTGAATCTTCTCGAACTGAGTGATAAAGGCGACGTCAGGTTCCAACATTATTCCACGGGGATGAGACAGAAGCTGGCCATTGCCCGGGGACTCCTGAGCGAGCCGCGGTTGCTTTTCGTTGACGAACCCACCCGGAGCCTGGACCCGGTCAGCGCCCAGGCCGTCCGCCGCTTTCTCAAAGAAAACCTGTCGGGAGAGGGGAAAACGATTATTCTGGCCACCCACAATCTCACCGAGGCCGAACAGCTTTGCGACCGGCTTGTCATCATGAATCACGGCCGGGTAAACGCCCTGGGCTCGGTGAAAGAGCTGCGTTCTGTCTTCCAGAAGAAAGAGAAATGTGAACTGAAGGTGAGGAATCTCTCCGGGGTAATCATCGCGGATTTGTCCCGTATCGAGGGAGTCCTCGATTGCCGTATAACCGGCCAGCAGGACGGTGTCAGCGACCTGGAGATGATGATATCCAAGCGTGCGGCGGTACTCCCGCGGGTACTGGAAGTCATGGTCAACAGCGGCGCCGAGGTATGCGATTGTCATCTGGGAGAACTGCCCCTGGAAGATATTTTCGTTCACGCCCTCCGGGACAAGGCAACCGGGGAGGAGAGCTAGATGTCTGTCGCCCTGGCGTTCCTGAAGCGTGATTTTTCCCAGGAGCTGAGCTATCGGCTATCCTTTGTCATGCAGCTGGGAGGCATTATCTTCAACATAGCCATCTTTTACTTTATGGCCGAGCTTTTCGGCACCGCGGTAGCTCCCCAGTTGCAGGCTTACGGCGGCGACTATTTTTCTTTCGTTCTCATCGGCCTGGCTTTTACCGGGTTTCTGGGACTATCCCTGTCCAGCTTTGCACAGAGCATCCGTGAGGGCCAGATGATGGGCACCCTGGAGATAATGCTGCTCAGCCCTACCCGGCTCAGTGCTATTTTAATATCCTCATCGCTATGGGCCTACTTAATGACCACGGTGCGCGTGGTGATATACCTCCTCGTCGGGGCCTTCATCTTCGGTGCCAGCCTGGGACAGGCCAACATACCGGCGGCGATATTGATACTGCTGCTCTCCATCGCCAGTTTCAGCGGCATCGGTATCATGTCCGCAGCCGTGGTATTACTCGTGAAAAAAGGTGACCCGGTCGCCTGGGTGCTCGGCAGCGCCTCAAGTCTGCTGGCCGGGGTGTACTATCCGGTATCGGTGCTGCCCGGCTGGCTGGAACCGCTTTCCCGCGTCCTCCCCCTGACCTACGGTCTTGACGCGATGAGGCTGGCCATGCTCCAGGGGCACTCGATATCCGACCTCCGGTCTGATATATTTGCTTTATTAGGTTTCACCATTATCCTGACACCGCTGGCCTTCCTGGTATTTAAGAAGGCTTTGAAACGGGCCAAGAAAGAAGGGAGCCTTATACAGTATTAGGGGGGTCCGAGCCGGTATGAGCACTACGAATCAGTCGAAAGCAGTCCTGAAAAACAAGCGTCATCCATCCGGGCGGCAGGCGGCCGGGGAGATCCTGATACTCTGTACCACCACCCGGATGACCTCCGGGGAGAAGGAACGATTATCCGGGCTCCTGGCCGGGAAGGTCGACTGGGAATACCTGCTGTCACTGGTCGAATTCCACAATATCGCGCCGCTGGTCTATCATAATATCACGGAAAACAACCTCGGCGACCGGATAGATAAATCCTGTCTGGATCGTCTCCATGCCACCTATAATGATACGCTGTACCGGAATGTCGTTTTTTCCAGCGAATTAGCCCAGATATTATCTGCTTTTAACCAGCAGGATATACCGGTAATCGCCCTGAAGGGGCTGGCCCTGGCGGAAATGCTGTACGGCAACATGGTTTTAAGAACGATGTCGGATATAGATATACTCGTGTCAGCCGATGACCTGCCGCGGGCCGGTGCGCTTCTTAAAGAAATGGGGTGCGAACAATCGGCATCACCGGACAGTACTTCCCACCCGTTCCATGGAGCACCGTATATCAAGAAAGGAAAGGCCCCGTTTCCTATCGAACTCCACTGGAATTTAGAGGACGAGAGGCTGGTATCCGTACCCGTCGCCAGGATATGGGAACGCGCCCGGACACTCGAGCTCCAGTGGGGAGAGCCCAGGGTACTTTCGCTTGAGGACACGCTGATATTTTCGGCCATCCAGCTCCATAAGGAATTCGACCAGCTAAAAGTCCTGGGTGACATCGCCGAATTAATCAAGAAGTATGA
>CAYVPT010000368.1:637-2646 GCA_964453865.1 uncultured Dehalococcoidaceae bacterium | reverse complement strand
TTCCTCCTGGTACGTACCGACCGGCAGGCACAGCCCAATTACCGCGGCCTCACCTTCTTTCTGGTTGATATGCACACCCCGGGTATCACCGTAAACCCGATTATTAACATGGCCGGTCACCACGATTTTAATGAAGTCTTTCTGGATGACGTGCGCATTCCGAAAGAAAATATCGTGGATAGTGTGAACCGGGGCTGGTATGTGGCCATGGCTTTGCTGGACTTCGAACGCACCTCGGATCTGGGATACGCAATTGCCGGCACGTTGCTCAATGATATTGGGGAGTGCGCCCGGGAAATGGGTATGCTGGATTCCGGGGATAAAGTCCGCATGGCAGAACTGGTCGCCGAATGTGAAGTCGCCCGTCTCACCCATTATCATGTAACATGTATACAGGCTCAAGGTAAAGCTACCAGCTATGAAGCCGCCATGTGTAAATTACTCGGTTTTGAATCCATTCAACATGTGGCTGAATTCGGGCTGAAGGTCTTTAAAAATTATGGAATCCTGTCCGACACCTCTCCTCTGGCGCCTTTATACGGGCGCATATCTTCGTGCTATTTGCGTTCGTTTGGCCATAGCATGGAAGCCGGCACTTCGGAGATTGACCGCGATGTCATCGCCCAGCGCGGGCTGGGCCTGCCGCGTTTACGTTAGAAAACGGAGGAAAAACTTGGATTTCGCTCTCAACGAGCAGCAGGAAATGATGCAGACTCTGGCCAGGGACTTCCTGACCAGCGAGTATACCGATAAGGTTCTGCGGGCGATGGTCGAGGACGCAAAAGGATTCACGCCGGAACTCTGGCAGAAGATGGTGGCAACGAACCTGACGGGGCTGTCCATACCGGAGGAGTACGGTGGGGTGGGAGACTTCCTCGACTTGATGGTGGTGCTGGAGGAGATGGGCAAGTTCTGTTTCATCAGCCCGTTTTTCGCCACGATTGTCCTGGGAGCGGCGATTATTCTCGAGTCCGGCACCAACGAACAAAAGCAGAAATACCTGCCGCCGATAGCCGAAGGCAGGAGCATCGTGACGCTGGCGATAGTAGAGTCTGCCGGGAAATATACATCGGATGCTATCCAGACGAAAGCCGTAGCGGAGGGCAACGATTTCGTTATTAACGGGACAAAGCTATTCGTGCCTGATGCCCACGTGGCCGACTATATCATTTGCGCTGCTGGAACAGGCAGTGGCATTACCCTGTTCATGGTTGACGTAAATATACCCGGAGTAACTGTAAAGCAACTGAAAACTATCTCGGGCGATAAGCAGTGCGAGGTTATTTTAGATAATGTGAAAGTGGCCGGGGAGGATGTGCTCGGGGAAGTAGATAACGGCTGGCCATGCCTGGAGAAAGTGCTAGAAAGGGCCAACGTGGCCCGTTGCGCCGAGATGGTCGGGATAGCACAGCAGGCGCTGCAATTAACGCTGGACTATGCCAAAGAGAGGATAGCCTTCGGGCATCCCATCGGGGCTTTCCAGAGTATCCAGCACCGCTGCGCCGATATGCTCATTGATATCGATGGTTCCAGGTTTGTCACCTATCAGGCTGCCTGGAGAATAAACGAAGGACTGCCGGCAGCCAGGGAAGTCGCCATCGCCAAAGCCTGGGTCAGCCAGGCCTGCCACCGGGTAATGAACTCCGCCCATCAGGTGCACGGGGCTATCGGCTTTACGGAAGACCATATCCTGCATTTTTATACCAAGAAAGCCAGAGCTAACGAATTCAGCTTTGGGGATGTTAATCATCACTTGGAAAGACTGGCGGTGTTGCCTCAGGAATAAACCATTATTTTCCCCATCTATCTCTCAGTATCTTAAATGCCTTATCTTTCTCGCCTCACCCCTTTTATCCCCCTCTCCAGTATGAATACCAGTGCAAAGCGATATTATATTACTGGTCGGAGAGGGGGATTCTAATTAAGAGGGGGCTGGCGTCCCCTCTCGTTGCGCACTCCCATTTTTAGGGCATAGCGGGGTACACTGGCGGGATAAGCCGCAGAGGGTG
>CAYVPT010000368.1:0-627 GCA_964453865.1 uncultured Dehalococcoidaceae bacterium | reverse complement strand
CCCCGCACCCCCCCCGGCCCTGGCATGACAACTTAATACCCCCCAATCACAAACTGCACAACGTCCGAAAAGAAACCACACGCCGGGTGGGGGGAGGCATAGCTAACAAGCTTTGAATTCATATGTCTTTACATGTTATATTATGAACAATGAAAGGTAAGCAATACACGGTCGTCTTCCAGCCGTCTGGGGTGCGGGGTAAGGTAAAAGAAGGCGCTACGATACTGGAAGCCGCCCGTCAGCTGGGAGCCGGACTGGAAAGCGTCTGTGGAGGCAAGGGCACCTGCGGCAAATGCAAGATAAGAATCGAAAAAGGGTACTTCCCAAAATACGGGATAACATCTGAAACAGCCTCCATAGAGGCAATCAAGCAGGCAGACGAAAAAATCCTGAGTCGGACGCAAGTACGCCAGGGCTACCGCCTGGCCTGCCAGACTCGCCTTCACGGTGACGTGGTCGTTTTTATCCCGGAGGAAAGCCGCAAGGGCCAGCAGGTGGTGCGCAAGGAAGCCACCGCCAGGAAAATCAGGCTGAAACCGGCAGTGAAGAAATGCTGCGTAGCAATGAAACCGGCCACCCTGCAGAATCCTCTCGGGGACTTTGAACGACTCCAAATCGTACTCGGTA
>CAYVPT010000367.1:0-2660 GCA_964453865.1 uncultured Dehalococcoidaceae bacterium | reverse complement strand
CGAAAAATTGGTCAGGGTAAAACTGGCGGGACGGTTGCGGGCCATCAGGGCATAATTTGATAGGTGCTGAATCGGAACCGAGACGGTGTTGGCATCCGGGTTTACCGTGCCGCCAAGCTCACTCCAGGTAAGTGCCACCGGGTCCCAGACGGCAATAGACAGGTTATTTTCCGAGACACCCTGTGGTATATCTTCGTTCGAGTAACGGAAAATTAGTGTTGCCGAGGCGTCAAAAGTGGTGCCGGTCGGCTCAATATCAAAGGACGAACTGATAAGCTGCGAGCCTGAATTTGCGGCCTCACTTTCTGTATTCTCGGTGATTTTTATATTAGGTGCCATCTGGCCCATTTTATTTCTCACGATGGTGCCTTTGGTTATTATCAGTTCTACCTTCAGGTTGACATCCAGGGCTGACACTTCTTCTAACATCAGCCCATCCTCGGTCATCGAGGCCCTAAGGCTGGTCAGCCTGGACATGCCCACGCTCGTGCTGCCACCACCACCACCTCCGCCCCCACCTGGTGGAGGCGATTCAGGAGGCGACGTGCTGGCACTTACGGTAATCATAATGTTCTCGGAGGCAGCCAAATTGCCATCGGTTACTTCAAAACGGACATTAGTATAGCTTCCCACTTGCGCAGAAGTGGGTGTCCAGGAAAACTCGTGGGTGGTGCTATTAAAGCTGGCTCCCGTGGGCGTATTGTTGGTGGAGTAAGTCAGAGTATCACCATCCGGGTCAGTAGCGGTAACTGTGAAACTTAGGGTCTGCCCTTCAGTAACGGACTTATCGCCGATGGCGCCGAGCACGGGCGCCCGGTTGACGTTGTTGACAGTGATGGTAACATTTTCCGAGTCAGTGAGTTGGCCGTCGGAAGCTGTAAACTGGACGTTGGTATAAGTCCCGGCCTGAGAATATGAGGGTGTCCAAGAGAAAGCTCCGGTATTCGCGTTAAGGCTGGCCCCGGAAGGCAGGTTAGCTGCGGAGTAGGTCAATGGGTCACCATCCGGGTCAGTTGCCGAGACGGTAAAGGTAAGCGTCTCGCCTTCGTTAATCGATTTGTTGCCAGGGTTGGTAAGTACCGGTACCTGATTAGGTAAGGCTGTATCAATAACCAGGGTCCTGGTCTCCGTCTGGGACGAATTACCGGTGGTATCGGTGATACAGGCATAATACTGATAAGTCCCGTCCGACAAGCCGGTAAAAGTATTGTTCAATCCATACAGGTTGGCATTGTAGGCTGCATTTATTTCATCTTGACTTAAGGGACGATTCCAGATGCGGACTTCATCGATGATACCGTTGAAAAATCCCAGTCCGGTAGCTACGTCCGTCCCGCCGATATACCAGTCGCCGGTTGTGGAAACAGTGTTCCAGTTGGCAGGAACGTTCTCTGCGGCAAAACTCTGGCTTACCCCATTGATGTAAATCACCACTTCCTTGGTGGCATAATCCCAGGTTACCGCAAGGTGCTGCCATGTATTGTCAGTTAGAGGATTGGTGACCAGATTATAGTTGTTACTCCCTCCTTGAGCCGGGTAAAAGTATAAATTGCCGTTCGACTGGAGGGCTAATTCAATTCCGGCATAGCCGGTTCCCTTGTTGATAAAACTACTATCGACAACCAGTCGCTGCCGTACGCCGGAAGCTGCGTTATAGGGATACAACCACAGCTCAATCGTCCCCCCGGACTTATTAAAATCCATGCTGGCGCTGTCATTAATCAGAAGATAATCGCCGTCATTTACAAACCTGGTCGCGCTGCCAAACTTGCCGGTCACCGACTGTGCCCCATTTAACGTTCCGTTATTGTTATGAGTTGATTTATCTAGAGTGTCATCATTCAAATCCCAATAACCTATCAGGCTCCCGTCCCAATCGATGAAACCGCTGGCGTCACTGGTGGCGGTGGATACGGCGGTGTTAACCTCGGTCCAGTTACGGCTTACCGTAGCGCCGTTTGCATCCGTGGGCGGTTGGAAAGATACTGCGGGCAATGCATATGACGAAACGTTGATCGTAATATTTTCAGAGTCGGTCAAGGAGCCGTCGGATACCTCGAAATGGATATCTGGATAAGTCCCGCTTTGTCCCGATGCCGGCGTCCAAGAGAAACTGTGGCTGGTGCTGTTAAAGCTGGCCCCGGGAGGCAGGTTAGAGGCGGAGTAGGTCAGCGGGTCACTATCGGCATCCGTAGCGGAGACGGTAAATTGAAGAGGTACATCGACATGAGCCGTCTTATTGCCGATGGCAGCCAGCACCGGCGCGCTGTTGGCCGTTACGGTTATGGTAATACTTTCCGAGTCGGTTAAAGACCCGTTATCCGAGACGCTGAACTGGACATCGGGGTAAGTCCCCGCCTGCCCCAAGCTGGGAGTCCAGGAAAAAATGAGGCTGGTGCTATTGAAGGTGGCTCCCGCCGGCAGATTGGTCGCTGCGTAGGTCAACGGGTCCCCATCCGGGTCGGTGGCTGAGATGGTAAAGGTCAGCGACTGCTGCTCCCTGACCGATTTGTTACCTATCGAGCCGAGCACCGGAGCGTGATTGCCGCCGGTCGCCGCTTCGAGCCGCATCACCTTGTAGGTAGTAAAATTAGCCAGCACCTGCGTGCCCTGGAACGTATAGGGATTGCCGTCGGCGGACTGGTAATTACCGCCCAGGT
>CAYVPT010000366.1:0-2677 GCA_964453865.1 uncultured Dehalococcoidaceae bacterium | reverse complement strand
AATATGACGGGGTCGGTTTCAGGCCGACTCTTGAAAGGCCGGAACAGAACTATAAATACATACCCGATGTGACCAAATTCGATGAACTGCCGGGTGGCGTCGAATTACTCGGCGGCCCGGGCACGGGTATCAGGAAAAAGGAAGTACTGGTCTGCGGCGACCGGCATACTGTAATGCGCATGGAGCTCGAGGCAATCGACCTGGTTGATTACGGTGACGGTCTCCCCTATACCAGAAGGGCGCTGGGGATTCTGAATAAAATATCAAAGAAACCGGGTATCGCCATCAATAAGATAATAAACGAGTTTGATGATGCCGAAAGGGACGACATCTACCCATCGCTGGGACAGAATATTATCTGGGCGCTCGTTGGGGAACTCGCCGTTCTGGACTACGTGAAACTTGAGGACGGGAGAGAAGGAAAAGTTACCATAACCGATAAGGGTAAGAAGAAGCTAGAGAGTTTTAAGGCGGGTCTGACGGCAGAAGAGAAAACGGCGTTAAAAATGTAGATTGAGGCCAATTACGGGAATTTTCTCATGTTCCCGTCGACTCAAGGTATTAAATATCATTGGAAATAGACTCCTGACCTGTGTAATAGAACAAGGTAATAACTGCACAAAGCATGGAGGTATGTCTATGCACGGATGGATGGGTAAGATATTACATGTTAACCTGAGCACATCGAAAATATCTGAGTCATCAACTCAGAAATATGCTAAGAAATATCTCGGTGGCCGCGGCATCGCCTCGCGAATTTACTGGGAAATCGTAAAACCTGAAACCAGGGCTTTTGACCCGGAGAATTGCCTCGTCTTCATGACCGGCCCGTTAGTGGCTACCGGCGCTCAGGGGGCGACACGCATGTCGGTTGTTGGTAAATCTCCCATGGCTTACCCGGAAAAATACTGCTACGGTAATATCGGTGGCTTCTTCGGGGCTGAACTCAAGCGAGCGGGATTCGACGGGTTAGTCATCACGGGGCGTGCCCCGAAACGCGTTTATCTTTGGATTAATAACAATCATGTAGAACTCCGGGATGCTTCGTCACTCTGGGGAAATGGTGTGTACCGGGTCGCCGAGATGCTCAAGCAGGCTCATGGAGACAGGGCGCGATTTCTTACTACGGGCGTTGCCGGCGAAAACCTGGTAAGAAGCGCCGTAATTGTCGGGTCTCACGAGTCCACTTCAACCGCCGGCTATGGGTCGGTAATGGCTTCAAAGAACCTGAAGGCCATAGTGGTAAGAGGCAGCGGCAAGCCATCGGTAGCTGACCCCGAAAGACTAAAAGAACTTAACCGGTACACTGTGCAAATAAGCAAACGTCTGGACCTGACCATCCCCCCGGATACGACGATGACCGGTCACGGCTACCTGCTGGAGCGTATCGGTAAGGGTGGCTGTGACCTGTGCGGGCTGGACTGTATCAGGAATAAATATCGGTATGGTAAACGGCCGGAACTCGAAGGATACCGGCGGTGCCAGTCCATGGAATACTATATGCCGTGGCAATACTCACGGGAAGATGAACCGGTGGACACTTTCTTCGATGCGCCGACTCTGGCCAATGATTACTCCATATGCACCTTTGAACTCCGGAGCATGATAAATTGGCTATATGCCTGTTATCAAACGAAGAACCTTACCGAAGAAGAAACCGGCCTGCCGCTATCCAAGATTGGCACCAGGGATTTTCTGGAGAAACTGCTCCACTCTATAGCATACCGTGAAGGCTTTGGGGATATCCTGGCCGAAGGTCTGGTGAGGGCTATTGAGAAGGTGCCTGAGAAGGCCCGGGCCATGCTTGACCCCGGGGTTTTACCCGTTGGTGAAAATGATGTGAGTTTACCCCGTTCATCGGTTGTCCATGCCCTTCTCGACCCGATGGAACCCAGGATGAGTCGGCCTATAGTCCATGGTGGTTTTGCCAGGGCAGCCTGGATGTTCGGCCAGATGAGTCCGGAAACTGTCCCCATTACGACAGAGGTATTTCACAAAATCGCCAGGGCTTTCTGGGGCAGCGTTGAAGCCGGAGACGTATCCAGCTACGAAGGGAAAGCGCTGGCAGCCGTAAAAATACAGAACAGGAATTATACCGGGGACAGTCTGGGCCTGTGTGACTTCGCCTGGCCTCTCACGTTCTCTCTCAGCAAGCCAGACCCTGTGGGCGAGCCGGACCTTGAGGCTAAAATCTTTACGGCGGTTACCGGCATCGCCGGTGATGAAATTGACCGTTATGCCGAGCGCATTGTCAACGTGCAAAGGGCCATTATGTTAAGAGAGGGGCGGAACGTGCCGGAAGATGACTTTCCACGCGTGGTCAATTTCACCGAACCGTTAAAACCGGCGGGTCCGATGATGGTTCCGGGTCCGGGCGACGAACCGGTCAATGTCACCGGGAAAGTCCTTGAAAAGGATAAATTCACAAGGATGTTAAAGGAATATTACAGCCTCCGGGGTTGGGACGAAGAGACGGGATTGCCCAGGGCCGGGACATTATCCGCCATCGGGCTGGATGATTTAATGCCTGCTTTCCAGCGATAACAGTGCCGTTTGTAACAATGCGGTGAGTCCGCTCAGGATGCAGAGTTATAGCTGTTTAAAAGATACATGGCTAAATAACCTGAAATTTAATAAGAGGAGGTAAATAATTATGCCGTTTAAAGTAAGGTGCAAG
>CAYVPT010000365.1:0-2679 GCA_964453865.1 uncultured Dehalococcoidaceae bacterium | reverse complement strand
GGGGAAGAACCGCTGCTGGGCGCCATCTACGATTTCAACCGGAATGAGCTTTTCACGGGCATCACCGGGGGTGGGGCCTGGCTCAACGGCAAAGCCATAACCGTTTCCGATACGGACACAATCGATAAAGCGATACTGTTTTCCGGTTTTCCACCGAACGCCGACTTCTCTCCGGAGGCCGTGAAAAGAATGGTCGAACAGATACGCGCCTTTCTAAAGCTGAGGTGGATAGGTTCGGCGGCGCTCTCTCTAGCGTACGTCGCTGCCGGGCGGGGAGACGCCTATCTGGAGACCGGTATCCGGCTGTGGGACGTCGCTGCCGGCCTAGCCATCGTGGCGGGGGCGGGGGGCAATTATAAACTCAATAAAACGGACAGGGAAGGCGTCTACAACGTTTATGCTGCCAATAAAATATTACCCGTGCTGACGGGTTAAAACAGGCGGGAGAAGATGAAGAATATAGTTAAACAGAAACTCAACAGCGGGAAAGTTACCCTGGGAAGCTGGATTACCCTCTCGCACGGCGCCATCGCCGAGATTATGGCGGAAAGCGGGTTCGACTGGCTGGCTATCGACATGGAGCACAGCGTCATCGGCATCCAGGACGTCGAACCACTCGTCCGGGCGATAGAGGCTTCGGGATGCGTGCCGCTGGTAAGGCTGTCGAGCAACGACCCGGTGCTGGTCAAGAGAGTGATGGACGCCGGGTCTTACGGCGTTATCGTGCCCATGGTGAATACCCCCGAAGAAGCCGCGAAAGCCGTTCGTTCAGTGAAGTATCCGCCCCAAGGCGACAGGAGCGTGGGACTCTACCGCGCCCAGGGTTGGGGCGAAAAGTTCGAGGAATACAAGGACTCGGTAAACAAGGAAAGCCTGGTAATCGTACAGATAGAACACAAACAGGCCGTAGATAACATCGCCGGTATCATCGCCGTTCCCGGTATCGACGGGGTGATGATAGGGCCGTACGATATATCCGGCTCGCTGGGGGTGACCGGGGAACTGGACCACCCGCTGGTACAGCAGGCGCGCCAGAAAGTGCTCGCCGCCGCCAGAGCCGCCGGAAAAACCGCCGGTATTCATGTCGTCCCGCCGGTTACCTCGGACGTTAAAGACAGGGCCAAAGAAGGCTTTACCTTCATCGCCTACAGCACGGACGCCATCATGCTCAACGCCAAGTGCCGGGAAGCCACGACCGAATTGAAATCATTCATCGATAATGACCGGTAAAAGGAGACCTGTCGGCATGCAGGACGAGGTCATCGTTTTCCATCCGGAGGACGCGGTCAGGGCAAAGCAGGCCGCCGCCGGCAGGAGCTTTACCTGGCTCTACCTGGGGCAGGATACCGCTCAGAGAGAAAGCATCTCGGGGATAATGGGAGGGGAAAACCGGCGTTTTCTGGGAGATTTACTCCTGGAAACCGCCGAAGAGGAGAAACAGCCTTTCCTGGACTTCCTGGCCGGGCTGGGGCGGGAGCAAAAGAACCGGCGCTACTGGTGGGCCTCGGATATCGCCTACCGCAATCCGCTGACCAGCGATTTTTTCCAGCTCTGGTGTTACGCCGCCCTCTTCGAAAAGCTATGCACCGAAGCGCGTAACGGGGAAAAATTACTGGTCATTTTCGTGCTGGACCGCTGGCTGTACCGGCACCTCCGGGAGCGTTACGAGAAAGGCAATCCCGGCCTGCGTTTTGGAAGCCGGAAATGGCTGTGGCCGGAGGCCATCAAGCTGTCCGCCCGGTTCATCGCCTACCGGCTGTACTTCCTCCAGAGAGCCTTCCGGCATTACTTAAACGCGGCATTGCTCGGCAGTCGGAACAAACGGGCCGTCCCCCGGGCCGGAAAAAACGATAGACGGGTATATATTTATACCTGGGTACAGGATAGGTTTTTCACCGCCGACGGGGAGTTTCATGATGGATATTTCGGGAGGCTGCCGGCTATCCTGGCGAAGAACGGGGCTAACGTTACCTATATCACGTCCATGTTTATGCGGGAGAATCTAAAAAAGAAATGCTTGGCGCACGGCGGGTTTGAATTCACCTTCCTGGATAACTACCTCCACCTGCGGGATATTTTAAAGAGCTTCTTCGCCTTCTTCAGCATTTCTATCGGGGAAGAGGCGGGACACTTGAAGATTCTAATCAGGAGGCAGGCGCTTCAGGAGATATTTTTCCACAACCACCTCGACCATTACTACGTCTGTAAAAGATGGCTGAAAGAAATAGATAGTGAAAATATCACTATTATTTATCCTTTTGAAAACCAGCCATCGGAAAAGATGCTCTGCCTGGCCGCCGCCGAATCGGAGAAGAGTATCAGGCTCATCGCCTACCAGCATTCCACGGTGCCCTCGTTCCTGCTGAACTACTTCGCCGGCGCCGGGGAATCCGACGACATGCCGCTGCCCGACTGCATCGTCGCCGACAGCGACAGTACGCTGGGAAAATTAGAGAAAGCCGGTTTCGGTACCACGAAACTGGTCAACGGCGGAGCTTTGAGATACGAGTACCTCCACCATACCACAGGAAACCGCCCTCAAAAAGTAACGAAACGGCCAAAGACTATCCTGGTGGCGCTGCCGTACCTGGTCGGACTTACCGGGGAAATGCTGCTGGCTACTCTCAATGCCTTTGCGGATATGAACACCATCCAGGTGCTCATCAAGTACCACCCGGC
>CAYVPT010000364.1:0-2694 GCA_964453865.1 uncultured Dehalococcoidaceae bacterium | reverse complement strand
TGAAAAGGATGTCATTAGCAATGTAATTAAAGAAGTACTGCCTGCGGAATTGATTACCGGCGACACCGAATATTACGTGAACGGCACCGGGCGTTTCGTTATCGGCGGGCCAGTATCGGATACTGGTTTTACCGGACGTAAAATAATCGTCGATACTTACGGGGGCGCCGCCCGGCATGGCGGCGGGGCTTTCTCCGGTAAGGACTGCACCAAGGTAGACAGGTCGGCGTCTTACATGGCGCGGTACATCGCCAAGAATATCGTGGCCGCCGGACTCGCCGACCGACTCGAAATACAGGTGGCCTATGTCATCGGCAAAGCCCACCCGCTTTCAGTCTCCGTCGAGGCTTTCGGCACCAACAAAGTGGACAACCAGGCAATCAAAGACCTGATCAATAAGCACTTCGACCTGCGGCCCGGGGCAATTATCCAGACGCTGGACCTGCGCCGCCCCATCTACCGACAGACGGCCGCCTACGGCCACTTCGGCCGCACCGACCTCGACCTGCCCTGGGAAAAGACGGACAAAGCCGACATTCTGAGGAAAGAGGGATTGGGGGGTTAGGGGAAGAAAGGGGATGATATTGTGGAAGGGTGGCTGTATGGGTTATTCACTCTTTTAGGTGTATTTTTTGGTGGCTTATTCACTTATTTAGGATTAAGGAGTCAACTTAAGCAACAAAAAGAACTCAATAAAATAGAGTGGCGACGTAAGGTGAGAAGTGAACCATTGTTAGAGTTAAGGACTGAACTAGCTTGCTTGGCTACCAAATATAACAAATTAGTAATCAACTTACAATCTAGAAAAGGTAAAAATGAAACGAATGCAGAAGAACACAATAGTAATCTACAAAGAGCTTTAGATGAAATGACGGAATATGCATTTAGTGGAGATTTCCTACAGACTTACTATATTCAATACGATGTAAAACTTCTAGAGTCAATAGAAGAAATAAGGAATGATTTCAGTTTGTTATCCGAGTATGCTTTTGAGTACAAGGAATTGAGACCTGACGAACGTGTATTTTATAGAGAACTCTTCCAAAAAATTACTACAAAAATTCCTAAAGTTCAAGAGATTATTAGTAAGAGGCTAGAAGGATTATAACCAAAATCCCCCTTTACAAAAGGGGGTGAGGTTAAACCTTCGGGCTAAGCCGCAGATGATACGAGGGTGGCCGGGTGGGAAAAGATAACATACGAGGGGGTTGAGGCGGGGGGGGGCTTTTCTGGATTTTCTTCTTTGCGTAAATCATAGGTTCGTGATAATATTTCTACATATCAAACTGGAAGGTGTTCCCATGTCTCACCAGATGACCGAAGAAGAAATCTACCGGATAGCCCAGAGGAAGGTAGAGAAGAAGAAAGAGGTACAGACACACTTCATAGTCTATATCATCCTCAATATGTTCCTGAGCCTTATCTGGGCATTGCCCTTCGGGTGGCAGGGTTTTCTCTTCTTTCATGCCGTCCTGGCCGGTTTGTGGGGTATCGGCGTTATAGCCCACTTTCTCATCGTTTATCTCTCCGGCGACGATATAAAATGGGATAAGGAAGCGGTAGAAAAAGAGGCCGAACGCCTGCGTGATCGAGTCAGCGAGGGGAAACATCTTTAACAATGCGACATCAAGGGAGATAGGATGAAAAAGAATCCCATAAAGTTTGGCACGGACGGCTGGCGGGCTATCATTGGAGAAGAATATACCTTTGATAACGTCCGATACTGCGCCCAGGGCGTGGCCGATTACCTGAAACAGGCCGGGCTGGAAGAGCGAGGGCTGGTCATCGGGTACGATACGCGGTTCGCCTCAGAGGACTTTGCTGCCGCTACCGCCGAGGTGGTTGCCGGCAACGGCATCAGAGTCTACCTTACCCCTAAAGCTACACCAACACCTATAGTCAGCTACGGAGTCTTGGCGAAGAAAGCCGGCGGAGCCGTCATTATTACCGCCAGCCATAATCCGGGTATCTGGAACGGCTTCAAGTACAAGAACGAACACGGCTCCAGCGCCGCCGACGAAATTACCTCGAAGATAGTCGGATTAATATCGAAGGCATATGATGCCGATAAAGTAAACCGGATACCTCTGAGCGATGCTAAAAAGCAGGGACTGGTGGCGGATACCGACCTCGACTCGGTCTACTTCGAGCAGATAAACCGGCTGGTCGACCTCGATAAACTGCGTAAGGCCGGGCTGAAGCTGGTCATCGACCCCATGTACGGGGCCGGCCGGGGCTACCTAACGAAGTTGCTGGACGGGGGTAACAATCAAATTATCGAGATTAACAACGAGAGGAATCCGCTTTTTCCCGGTCTCAGGCCGGAACCCATCGTACCCAACCTGGACCGGTTATCGGCGGCTGTTCTGAAGGAGAAAGCCGGAGCGGGACTGGCTACCGACGGGGATGCCGACCGTATGGGTATCGTGGATGAGAAGGGCAACTTCATCAACCAGCTCCAGGTCTTCGCGCTGCTCTGTCTTTACCTCCTCGAAGTACGCGGCGAGCGAGGTCTTCTTGTCAAGACACTGACCACCACCAGTATGACTTACCGGCTCGGCGAGATATTCAACGTGCCGGTACGCGAGACGGCGGTGGGCTTTAAATACGTGGCGCCGCTGATGATGAAGGAAAACGCGCTCATCGGGGGGGAGGAAAGCGGGGGCTACGGCTTCCGCGGGCACGTCGCCGAAA
>CAYVPT010000363.1:0-2702 GCA_964453865.1 uncultured Dehalococcoidaceae bacterium | reverse complement strand
TACTAAAGCCAAAGCGGGCCGGGATAATATCTTCTCTATAGCAGTCACTAATACGGGTTCCGCCACTATCGATAATATCACCTTTTCTTCAGAGAAACCCGAAGGCTGGGAAATAACCTATCAACCGGATAAAATAGACCTTCTGGAGATACTTGACCCCAAAACCATCGATGTCAACATCAAACCGCCTCCCAAAACAGTAGCCGGGGACTACATGATTACCCTGCGGGTATCCGGGAAACAGGCTTTTGCCAGCAGTATGAATATCCGGGTTACCGTGGAAACACCCACCATCTGGGGATGGGTCGGTGTGGGTATTATTGTGATTGTGATTATCGGTCTGGCGGTCATCTTTATGCGGTTCGGTCGGCGATAAACAATGACGGATAATTTAGCCATAGAGACAAAGGACCTCACCAAGAACTACGGGGATGTCACCGTAGTTGACCACCTCAGTTTTCAGGTTAAAGAGAACGAGGTGTTCGGGCTGCTGGGGCCGAACGGCGCCGGGAAGACCACCACGATATTGATGCTGCTGGGGCTTACCGAGCCGGTTGCCGGCACCGCCCGGGTGTTCGATTACAATCCTACCCGGGAGCCGTTGAAGGTAAAACGGGTTGTCGGGTATCTCCCCGAGGAGGTCGGTTTTTATGATAACCTCACCGCCAGGGAGAATCTGAGATTTATTGCCGAGTTGAATAATATCAGCACGACGGAAACCGAAAGCCGTATCGACGAAGTGCTGGAAAAGGTGGGATTAACCGAGGAGAGGGATATAATTACACGCAAGTTTTCACGCGGTATGAGGCAGCGCCTGGGTATTGCCGACGTGCTGATTAAGAAACCGAGACTCGTCATACTGGATGAGCCTACCTCGGGACTCGACCCCAAGGGAATCAACCAGCTCCTCGACGTTATCGCCGACCTGCCCGGAACGGGGACGAGTGTGCTGTTATCGTCCCACCAGTTACAGCAGGTGCAGAGGGTTTGCCACCGCGTGGGGATACTGGCTAAAGGCAAGATGGTCGTCGAGGGCGCCATAGATGAACTCGGCAGGGAAGCTATGGCGGGGGGACGTTATCTTATCGAGGTTGAGACCGCCGAATTCAAGGCGGAGTTGGCGGATATTATCAGCAAAATCGAGGGGGTGGAAAAGGTGGAAGCCGAGGGCGTAATGCTGAAAATCAGCACTGGCTCCGATTTACGTTCGCAGATATCGCGGGCGGTAATAGATAGCGGCGCGCTTCTGGTGCAGATGAAGGTACACGAGTTTTCCCTGGACGATATTTACATGAGGTATTTCAAGGAGAGCTAGGCAGAATGATAGCGATTATCCGTAAGGAACTGGCCGACTACTTCAACAGCGTCAGATTTTTTGTCCTGTTTCTGCTGGTGCTGGTCGCCAGCGGCTTCGGCTTGTACGCCGTACAGCAGGGCATACGCGACGCCCTGGCAGAGAGCCGGGCGGTTACCGAGGGCGGCTTTATCTTCCTGGCGTTGTTTACTTCTTCCTTTCAGGGCTATTTAATCATACCTCTGGCTATAGAAATTATCGTGCCGATTGCCGGAATTGTACTCGGTTTCGATACCATCAACAGCGAGCGCTCCGGCGGCACGATGAGCCGGCTCCTGGCACAGCCCGTTTACCGCGACAGCGTCATCAACGGCAAGTTCCTGGCGGGATTAATGGCAATGACCCTGATGGTCGGTACGACGCTGCTGCTGGTGGCTGGTTACGGCCTGAGAATGATTGGCGTACCGCCCACCGCCGAGGAAATCATCAGGCTGTTTCTTTACATGGTCGTGATTATCATTTACGGGGCTTTCTGGATGGGGCTGTCAATGCTTTTTTCGGTTGTCTTCCGCCGGGCGGCCGGTTCGCTGTTGATTCCGCTGGTATTATTTCTCATATTTTACTTTTTCTGGGTATTTCTGGGACTCGGCCAGGTAATCGCCGAGAATATAGCTCCTGTTATCTCCGGCACCGATGCAGCCAGCCAGATTCAGGCAGCTGGAATGCAACAGACCATACTGCGTCTTTCTCCCAGTTTTCTTTTTCAACAAGCCTATATTGTCCTGCTGGTACCGATGTGGAAAGGTCTGGGGGCAATAACCTACGGTGATTTTCTCTATATGCTGCCGAATCCGCTCAGCCTCGGCCAGTGCCTCCTGGCTATCTGGCCCCACATCGTCGTCATGGTGAGTCTGAGCGCTATCTGCTTCGGCTGCAGCTACGTTGTCTTTATGAAGCAGGAAATTAGAGCGACGTAATTAAAAGTCATTCTGGCGAAGGCCAGAATCCAAACTGCCTTTTCCCCACCGCTGGATTCCAGCTTTCGCTGGAATGACAGTGAATAAACCGGGCTAGCCCTTTTCGGCTTTTTCCGCCTGTCTCTGGGCGACGATTTTCTGGGTGATTTGCGCCGGCACTTCCTCGTAGTGGTCGAACTCCATGGTATAGGTCGCCCGTCCCTGCGTCATCGATTTCAGGTCGATAGCGTAACGCTGTATTTCCGCCAGGGGTACCTGCGCTTCGACTGTGTTCAGGTCGCCCTGCGGATTCATGCCCAGGACCCTGGCGCGTTTGGTATTAAGGTCGCCGATAATATCCCCGGTAAGGTCGTTGGGGACCGTCACCTTGAGATTCATAATCGGTTCCAGGAGAATCGGGTGTCCATCAGCTACCCCTAGTTTAAATGCCT
>CAYVPT010000362.1:0-2743 GCA_964453865.1 uncultured Dehalococcoidaceae bacterium | reverse complement strand
GGAATACAAGAGGGTGGGTAAACCGGTCATGCATCTTGATATTTTCTTTGCACCCAAGTACGAAAGAATACCGGCATCACGATAGTTTTTATCCTGCCGGGGCTGGTACATTATTCGAGAACAACAGGACATACTATTGGACCTTCTAGAAGCCAGCAACTGAAATTGGAAAAATACATTTGATTTTACCGGAAATGTAAAGGAGGCAGCCATGATTGCAGAAGACAGGCTGGTAAAAATAGTCGGCGCCGGCAACCTGGACCGTAAACCGGCTACTCTGGAAGAGTATTCCGGAGACATGAGTTTCGTTAATACGATAAAGCCGGGGTGCGTAGTCAGGCCTGTAAAAGTGGCGGATATCGAGAAAATAGTCAAGCTGGCCAACAAGACTCAAACGCCGCTCGTGCCGGTAAGCTCTGGGCCGCCGCACTTCCGGGGCGATACCGTCCCCGGGATCGGGGGCGCCGTTATCGTCGACCTGAGCGGCATGAAAAAGATAATCAGGGTCGACCGCACCAACAGAGTGGCGATGTTCGAGCCCGGCGTGACTTTTAACGAATTGATACCGGCGGTTACAAAGGAGGGACTCAGACTCAATATGCCCTTGCTGCCGCGCCGGTCTAAATCCGTCACCGGCAGCCTGCTGGAGAGAGAGCCCGTGGTGATGCCCAAGTATCACTGGGATATCAGCGACCCGCTGGCCTGCGTCGAGGTGATTTTCGGCACCGGCGATATGTTCCGGACGGGCGCCGCCGCCGGGCCAGGCGGACTGGAAGAGCAGTGGGCCGCCGGGGGCGCTCAGAAAGAGGCGGCGGGACCGTCGGCTTTTTCCCTGTACCGGGTGATTCAGGGCTCCCAGGGGACGATGGGCATCGTAACGTGGGCGTCGGTGAGATGTGAAATCGTCCCTCAGGTCGAAGAGCCGTTTCTCATCGGCTCCTCAAACCTTGAAAAGATAATGGAAATGGTACACTGGCTGATAAGGCTGCGATTGGTCAACGAGTGCTTTATACTCAATAACGTCAATCTGGCGGCTATCATGGCGAAGAAATGGCCCGGCGACTACCGGGAACTCAAAGATAATCTGCTTCCCTGGGTGCTTTTTTATAATATCGCCGGCTACGAATATCTGGCCGAAGAAAGAGTCAGCGGCCAGCGAGATGATATAGCAGAGATAGCCCAGCGGGTGGGTCTGGAACCGGTACAGGCCATCGGCGATATATCTGCCTATGATGTTCTAAAAGCCGCTCAACAGCCCTCTGGCGAACCATACTGGAAGCTCCGTAATAAAGGTGCTTGCCAGGATATTTTCTTTATAACCATCTACGAGCATCTCCCCGGTTTAATCGATACTATGTACGATGAGGCTCACCAGGCAGGTTACCCGGCTTCGGAGATGGGTATTTACCTCCAGCCTATAGTCCAGGGCTCTAACTGCCACTGTGAATTCAACCTGTTTTACGACCCGAAAAACCGGAGTGAGTCCGACCGGGTCAGGGAGCTATCCGAAAAAGCCGTCACCAGCCTGATGGCCAAAGGGGCGTTCTTCTCCAGGCCTTACGGTACCAGCGCCGGGACGATTATCAACCGGGACGCCGCCACCGTGGCCGCCCTGAAAAAGGTGAAGTCCGTATTAGACCCCGGCAACATTATGAACCCGGGTAAACTGTGCTTCTAAGACCCGTTAAAGGAGGGAAAGAAATGGCGCTGGAAGACTATAGAACCGACATGGAAATGTGCTGTCGCTGTTCGATATGTAAATTCGTACCGCTGGAAAAGCTGATTGAAAAGCGACATTCCTACGTTTGCCCCAGCATCGCCAGATATAACTACCATACCTATTCCGGCGGCGGTAGAGTCGGCATGGGCATAGCCCTGCTGGAAAACGAACTCGAATACGACAAGACACTCCTCGATGTCGTTTACAACTGCCAGACATGCGGCGCCTGTGATATCTCGTGCAAGTACGCCATGGACATGGAAGTGCTGGAGCCGATAAACGAAATCAGGATTAAGTGCGTCGAGGAAGGCCACACCAACTCTGCCCTAGATAAGATAATCAACAACCTGCGAAAAAATGACACCATGGTACCGGGAGCGAAAGCTAAGCGCGGGGACTGGGCTAAAGGGCTGGATGTAAAAGATATTACCAGAGAAAAGGCGAAAGTGTATTATCACGCCGGGTGCCGGGTCGGCTACGACAAAGATATGTGGAAGGTGGCCCAAACCGCCGTAAATTTACTGAAAAAGGCAGGCGTTGACGTCGGTATCGCCGGAGCGAACGAGTTATGCTGCGGCGGCCGGGCTTACCAGACGGGATATAAGGAAGACTTCCTTAATCAGGCTAAAAAAAACATGGCCATGATTAAGAAATCGGGCGCGGCAATACTGGTGACCGGCTGTGCCGATTGCTATCACGCCTTCAAGGTCCTCTACGATAAATTCGACCTGAAGGGTGACCTGGAAGTACTGCACACCACGGAATATTTCGACCGATTGATAAAAGAGGGCAGTCTGAAACCGACCAAGAAGGTCAACACCAAAGTCACTTATCACGACCCCTGCCACCTCGGCAGGCTGGGCGAGCCGTATATACACTGGGAAGGAAAACCTGTCCCCGGACACATACGTATCTTCGACCCGCCCAAAGAGTTCCGGCGGGGCACCTACGGCGTTTACGAGCCACCGCGGGATGTCCTCAAGAGTATTCCCGGCCTAAAGCTCGTGGAGATGGACAGGATAA
>CAYVPT010000361.1:0-2762 GCA_964453865.1 uncultured Dehalococcoidaceae bacterium | reverse complement strand
CGCTGACCAGGTAGTTGTTGCTCTTGCTGTCCAGCAGGCCCGGCTCCACCACCGTGCCCGGCGTGACCAGTCGCACGACGTCCCTTTGGAGCATGCCTTTCGTCTCGCCGGGTTTGGTAAGCTGCTCGCAGATAGCCACCTTGTAGCCGCGGTTTATCAGCTTCGCCAGATAGCCTTCCAGGGCGTGGTACGGGATGCCCGCCAGCGGTATTTTATTGCCCTTGCCCATCTCCCGGGAGGTCAGCACGATTTCCAACTCCCGCGAGGTAATGCGGGCGTCCTCATCGAAGGTCTCGTAAAAGTCCCCCAGCCGGAAAAGCACGATGGCGTTGGGGTACTGCTTTTTAATGCGGAGGTACTGGCGGCGGACGGGGGTGACGTCTTCTTTCATCGCAAGGATATTTTAACGGATATTATTAATAAAGGGAAATGTGCTTTAAGAAAAAGGCGTTAATCTAATTTAGTAGTCCTTAGAGATACTGTTGTACCAGCCAGTATACTTTCACCTGCGCCTGGAACGATAAATTCGAACCTGTACTTATTGTCATCCAACTCAACATCAACAGTAGCAACTTCAGCATCAGATTTTTTTGCATCAGCTTTTCGATATTTCATTAGCTTAAATGGATATTGTATTTCTTCTATATAACAATCTAGATCAATTCTCATTTTACCAATTTTATGCAATTTATCGTCTGATGCTATTATGTATAATGTAGGCTCATATCGATCTTCGTTAATTACGATATTACGCCTTTGATGACTACTATCCGGTGGAATATTTTCAAATAATCGGTCTCCAAATTTATTAACAAAACATTTCACTAAATCCTGAAGTGAGAAAAAAGGTATTCTGTCTTTGTCTCTCAGGACTTTTGCATTTTTATCATCTTGAATAGCACGAATAACCTCTGGTGACACATCAATAATTTTATTACTACCATATTCAGCAAATATTATCTTTACATTATCATATTTCCTATAATGCATGATCATTGTCTTACATTGTAACCAATTACTCCAATCTGCGTTAGTAGCTTCATCATACGTAAGAGCCCTTATACCTAACTTCTTAGCCTTTATCAAAGCTGGTTTCGTGAATCCTGATCGTGAGACAATGAAGGCAGCATCAGATCGAACAGACCGTCTTTTATCGGATATTTCACCGATATAAGGCGCATCAACTGGACGAGAACGGTCACGTACCTCAACCATGGCAAAAAATTCCGTAGGTCCATCAGCAAGTATTAAGCTAATATCAATTTGGCGTAACTTACCAGTATCTATGTCTTTTATTCTCTTGTTTGTCTCAATCTTGGCACGATTATGCACACATTTCTGTATAGTCGCAATTAATGCTTCAAATTCAGAGCCTGATTTCGATTTTGAATGCTTGTTCATTTCCTATCACAGATAATAGTCCCACCCCATTTACATACATATTACTACATATATTTTTTTATTGAAATAGGTTCCTACTAGCTTTTTAAAACGGCATATGACCTTCTACGGGCTAAGCAGTTGATGACCCGAGGGCGGCCGGGGTGGGAAAAGATAACACACGAGGGGGTGGGGGGAAACCCCCAGCCGAGATTCTTCGCTACGCTCAGAATTACAAGTGGGGGAGTGGGGATAAGGGGTTTGACAGGCCGATAGCAAGATAGCTATCATTACCGTCAGGAGGAATATCATATGACAACACTCAGTGAGTACAATCGTTGCGGAGAACAGCTGGAGAACCTGCTGGGACTGATGACATCTCCCATCGCCGTAAAGATGCTGGAGAAGGAAGCCGATATCCCGGAGGGAGCCATCCGGCCGAAGAAAGACCGCGGCTATCACCTGGCGCAGTGCCAGGCCTTCGCCATGTCGCGGCGCGATAGAGTCACGGTAGCCATGTGTAAGGAAGACAACTGGTGCCCGGGCGCCGTGTTAGCCTACGGGCTGGTGCCCATGCCGGATAATCCGGCTGCTAGAGCCCAGAACAAGTACGATAGCTTTGAGTACGGCAAATACATCGGCATCCTTACCGCCCCGCTGAAGAAGGCCGCTTTTAAACCGGATGCCGTGATTATATACTGCGATACCAATCAACTGCGCATCATGCTCCTTTCGCTGAAAGAGGAAGACAGGCCCCTGGTGAAATCTAATTTCTTTCCTTTCTCTTGCTCAAACTCCGTGGTGCCCGTCATGTTAAACGGCGAGTATTGGATTAACCTGCCCGACCCCGGTGAATACGCCCGGGCGCTGACCATCGCGGGAGAGATGATGTTTTCGGTACCCGGCGAAAAATTGACCGCATTTGTAGGAAACCTCGGGGAGTTTGACAGGGGCGAATCCGGATTTGCCCACGAACAAATGATGATGAAACCGGACTTCCCCCAGCCTGACCTCTATAAAAAGGTGTTCGAAGACTGGGGCATGGACCACGATTAGCCCTTATTTCCGAGCGAGCTGATTACCGATTATAGCATGAAGGCATACCGGACCGGCTACTCTTCCTTCTCTATCTGGCTCTGACGCAGACTGTTCAGGATATACTGTATCTCCGTGCTGCTCATGCCGAAGCGGTGTAAGGTATGCCGTATCATCTCCAGGCTTCCCTCGAAAGCTGGCAGCACCAGCTCGGTAACGCCGGCGTCTTTAAGCAGCTCGGCGTCCTTGTCCCGGCGTACCCTCGCCACAACATCCAGCTTCGGATTGATTCTCAGGGAATTCCGGACCGCCAGTTCCTCGGCAACGTAGTCGGGTATCGTACAGAG
>CAYVPT010000360.1:0-2762 GCA_964453865.1 uncultured Dehalococcoidaceae bacterium | reverse complement strand
GGATTGACCGGCGCGGCATATTCCTCTGGATTGCCTTTTACGCGGGCGGACTGGGGGGCGGACTGTACCTGGTATCGCTCTATTTCAATAGCCTGTGGGGCATGTTCATCAGCTGGCTGATTATCGCCGTTATCAAGGGCGGTACTCATCTGATATACCTGGGTAAACCGCTGCGTGCCTGGCGAATCATCACCAGACCGCATGCATCATGGCTGGCCAGGGGCTTTGTCTTCGTGATGCTGTTCGCGGGATTCGGGGCGATACAGCTTATCCTTTCCCACTGGCTACCCGGTTCAGCCGCCGAGGTTATTTTTAAAGTCCTAGCGGGAATAATGGCTTTTGGGGTAGCTATTTACACCGGCATTATCCTGATGAACGTCAAAGGCGTACCTTTCTGGAATTCAGCGTTATTACCGGTGCTGTTCTTCGCCTGCGCCATACTGGGCGGCTTCGGGCTGGCAGTAGTGATATCACTGAATGGCGGCGATGTTAAACTTGCCGCGGCCGAAACGGGGAGTCGCTGGCTGCTGGCTATCAACGCTTTACTTATCGTCGTGTACCTCTGGCGTGCATCTCTGCGGGAGTCCGTCGGGAAACAATCGGTACTGGAACAAATCCACGGGCAGAACGCTCCGGTTTTTTGGGTAGGAATTGTGCTGCTGGGCATCGTGATACCGTTGGCTATCGCCATAACGGGTTTAATCGTAGATTTACCCTCAGTCCTACTCGTTTCGGGCGTAGTTTGTGAAATTGTCGGCGGACTGGCCCTGCGGTACTGCGTGCTCAAGGCCGGCGCCTATAAACCGCTGGTCGCTAAAGCCAGTTAGCGGCCGGCGATTTCATTGCAATCCGGTTCTACTTACTATATGGCATTAATTATTGTATAGAAAGATAACACATGAGCGTTGAAAAGATAATTAAAACTACCTGTAAAAGCTGTCACGGCGGCTGCGGTGTCATGGTCACCGTCAGAGATGGTGTCATTACCCACATCGAGGGCAACCCGGACACGCCGACCCGCGGCACGATGTGCGCCAAAGGGCTTTCCAGCATCCAGCACATCAACCACCCCGACCGCCTGAAATACCCCCTGAAAAGGACGGGCGAAAGGGGCGAGGGCAAGTGGCAGCGCATCAGCTGGGATGAAGCCCTGGATACTGTCGCGTTAAAAATAAAGGAAAGCCAGGCAAAACACGGAAAATCTTCCGTCGCCGTGTCACAGGGGACCGGCCGCGGCTATAACGAGTACACCCACCGGTTCGCCCGCTCTATCGGCACGGCGAATATCATCACCCCCGGCTATATCTGCCACAGTCCGCGACTGGGCCTTTACGGGCTGGTCACCGGCTACGGCCGACTCTACTGTGATTATCACGGCTGGGGCGGGGAGTTCCCTAAAACGCAGATATCCTGGGCGAAGCAACTGGAAATCAGCAGCGCCGACGGCGAAATGGCCGTGTGGTACATGAACTCGCTGCGTTATGTGAAAAACCTTATCGTAATCGACCCCCGGGAGACGGCGTTATCTTCCAGGGCGACCCTCTGGCTGCAAATCAGGCCGGGGACGGATGCCGCCCTGGCGCTGGCGATGATTAATGTCATCATCCGGGAGGGTCTGTGGGATAAAGAATTCGTCGAGAAATGGACCTACGGCTTCGATAAGCTGGCGGAGAGGGTTGAGGAATACACCCCGGAGCGCGCCGCCGAAATTACCTGGCTGAAAGCGGACGACATCAGGAAAGCCGCCAGGCTTTTTGCGATGGATACGCCCGGCTGTATTCAGATCGGCAGCTCCCTGGAAAGACAGGCCAACTGCGGCCAGACCATAAGGTCCATCATCTGCCTGCTGGGCGTCACCGGCAACATCGAAAGGCCGGGCAGCATGATAGCCTGGATGCCGCCGGATACCGGCCTGCGCGAGGACTTCTTCACAGAGATTCCGCTTACCGACGAAATGCGTAAGGGTATCGTAGGCAGCGATGACTATAAAATGGGCGCCGCCCGCACTGCCCATTCGGATACCGTTATCAAGCAGCTGCTTAACGGGAATTCGGTGATTAAGGTATGGTTCAGCGTGGGTGGACAGCAGATACTGCATCTGGCCAATACCGGAGAAGTAATACCGGCTTTGAAGAACCTGGAATTTCTGGTGCAAGCCGACCAGTTTATGGGGCCTATGGCGGAGTACGCTGATATCGTCCTGCCGGCGGCGCACTGGCTGGAGATTGATGATATCTTTGATATGCACCCCAGGTTCATGATTGAAGCCCACAATAAAGTCGTCGAACCGCCCGGAGAGGCCTGGCAGGACAGCAAGATATTCAATGAACTCGGGCGCCGTCTGGCCCCGCAGTGGTGGTTCGAGAGTATCGAAAAAATGCTGGACTACCAGTTAAGAAAGGGCAATCTCACCTGGCAGGAGTTCAGTAAAAAAGTCGTCCACGCCAGAACGGGTAAAGACCAACCATATTATAAATACAAAACGGACTACTGGAAGAAAGGCGGCGGCTTTGCCACGCCGACCGGTAAGATGGAGTTGTACTCCACGGTGCTGGAAGACCTTGGTTACGATCCCCTACCGTACTTCCAGGAACCCGGCGAGAGTCCCATTTCTACGCCGGAACTGTTTAAAGAATACCCGCTGGTCCTCTCCACGGGTTACCGGCAGCCATTCTACTTTCTCTCGCAGTACCGGAATATCCCCTGGCTGCGAAGCTTCCAGAAAGACCCGGTGGTGCAGATACACCCCGAGACGGCGAAGA